>DASWRR010000548.1:0-10084 GCA_036403055.1 Ilumatobacteraceae bacterium
CGCTTGCCGCGGATCAACTTGATGTCACCTGCCATCCGCATCAACCAGCCGACGAGGGGGTACCTGAAGAAGTCCTCCTTCGATAGCCACTTCATCTCCCACGGCAACTGCGAGATCAAGAGGATGTCGACGAAGCTCTGATGGTTCGCGACCACCACGTACGGACGGCGAGGATCCTTGATCTTGACGCCCGACGTCCTGAAGCGCCACAGCGGGTTGACCCACTGGTGGACGACGGTCAACTTGCGGAAGAGGTAACCCGCGGCGTAGCGGCCCTTGTCGAACGGTGCCGTGACCAACCGAACCGCTGCGACCAGCGGAACCCAGATGATGATGATCACGCCGAGTGCCAGCCAGGCCCACACCGACAGCAGCGTTCGCACGAACGAGTTGCGAAGCAGGCGGTCGCGAATCGGGCGTGCGGGCATTGTCACATCGTGCCATGGATCGGAGGGTGTGGCACCTAGCCTCTCGGCGTGCGACGTGCGTGGCTGGTCGGCCTCCTACCGGGCCTCGTCCTCGTCGTCGGCGTCCTGATCGTCGGGTGCGGCGCGACGTCGGAACCCCTGCCGGCCGCGGTGCAGGCCATCGTCGATACGAGCCAACGGTCGAAGTGGATGACGACGGGTGATGATCCGTGGGACGTGTTCGTCTGTCACGTTCCGAGTGACTCCCAATCGCCGTTCTACGCTGGCTTGCCGTTGCGCGCACCGTTGACGCCGACACGCATCGCCGCGTTGCTCGACGACAAGGTCGGGGCCTACTTCACGACGCTGTCCCACGGTCTATATCACCCGAGTTTCCGCGCCGGCGGCGAGGTCACGATCGGTGCAACGGACGAGCCGCAAGCGTGCGTCGACAAGGCCTTGTCCGCGGCCACCGACTCGGCCCGCGGTGTGATCGCGATCGCGGACGCAGAGCACAACGCAGACGAACCGGGTGGCTTTGCAAATCCCGGGACGGGTTGCGCGGCTCCGCCGTGCAGCGCATCGGTGACGCGCCGCTCGGCGTACGTCGGCGCGGCCGACTTCAGCAGCGATTGGGGTGACCGGCCGCCGATGGATCTGATCGAGCACGAGATCGGCCACGCGCTCGGGTGGCCGCACAGTGGTGCAAATGGATCGCG
Source organism: Ilumatobacteraceae bacterium (assembly GCA_036403055.1). GTDB lineage: Bacteria > Actinomycetota > Acidimicrobiia > Acidimicrobiales > Ilumatobacteraceae > JAENVT01. The sequence continues at coordinate 1,127 of DASWRR010000548.1, forward strand.
GGTCGACGGCACGTCGAGCGCCCTCGACGTGATGGGCAACAGTGCGGCACCTCGATCGGTCGATGGGAGTCGCCGCGACGCGCCGGCAACGTTGGCCGTCAACCTGCTCGCCGCCGGTTGGTTGCCCCGATCAGCCGTTGCGGTCGTACCGCATTCGGGCGCCACCGTGATGCTGGCGCCGTCCGCCGGCACGGTCGGCAAACGGGTTGCTGTGGTCGGGCTCGATGACCACTCGTTCCTGACGGTCGAGCTGCTGACCGACGACGGTTTCGACGACCATCTTCCGGCGACGGGTGTCGCGGTGCACCTCATCGACGCCAGCGGCGCGACGCGCACGCAAACTCCGCTGATCGGGATCGAGCCGTTCGACGATCTGCTGACCAACGCCGAAACGTTCAGCGGCATGGGTTGGCGGATCTCCGTCGCCGCGACGAAGCCGGACGAGTGGACCGTGACCGCACAACCCCTGGACGATGCGCCTACTGTGAGCAGCCAATGACGCCGGATGTTGACGAGCTGTTCGAAGCAGCGAAGCAAGTACAAGGTAAGGCGTACGCGCCGTACTCGAGGTTTCGCGTCGGCGCCGCGATCCGCACTGCCAGTGGCAAGGTGTTCTCGGGATGCAACGTCGAGAACGCCGCGTACCCACAAGGGTCGTGCGCCGAGGCCGGTGCCATCGCCGCGATGGTTGCGGGCGGCGAGCACGAGATCGTTGCAGTGATGACGGTCTGTGATGGAGAAGCCATCGGCACGTGCTGCGGCGGATGCCGTCAGCGCCTCCGCGAGTTCGCGATCGGCACGACGCCGATCTATGCGGCGGGGCCGGACGGCGTGCGCGCCACGTTCACCCTCGACGACCTGCTCCCCCATTCGTTCGGTCCAGAGCATCTCAGCGAATTTCAACCACAACAACAATGACTCCCCCCAATGAGAAAGCGAGAGAAACAATGACTCACTCCCGAGTACGTCTTGCGATGGCAGGTGCTTGCTTGCTCGCCGTTACCGCGGCCGGCTGCAGCAGCGACAGCAAGTCGAGCAGCAACACCGCTGCGGCTCCGGCAGCCACGACCGGTGCAGCCACCGGCGCAACGACTGGCGCATCTGGGACAACGGCTGGTGCAGCCGGTGGAACGACTGCTGCGGCCGCGAGCCCTGGCATGTCGATCTCAGGGTTCAACTTCGGCTCCACCACCGTGAAGGCCGGAACCGAGTTCACGATCAAGAACAGCGACAGCGCCTCCCACACCGTGACAGCAGATGATGGCTCGTTCAACACTGCAGTGCCGGGGAACGGCAGCGCCACGTTGACGATCCCGAAGCCGGGGACGTATCCGATCCACTGCAACATCCACAGCGCGATGAAGGGCACGATCACCGTCACCTGACCGGTGCCGTGTGGGCACCGTCGTCCGGCGCGCCCTACGATCTCGGCGTGTCGTCAGCGCGCATTCCATACCTCACCGCCAAGCTCCAGGGCTTCGGTACAACGATCTTCGCGGAGATGAGCTCGCTCGCGATCGCGACCGGGAGCGTCAACCTCGGTCAGGGCTTTCCTGACACTGCCGGTCCGCGCGAAGTCCTCGACGCGGCAATCGCCGCGATCAACGACGGCATCAACCAGTATCCGCCTGGGCCCGGGATGCCGGTGCTGCGCGAGGCGATCGCTGCGCATCAGCAACGGTTCTACGGCCTGGACTACGACACCGACTCGGAGGTGTTCGTCACGACCGGGGCAACGGAGGCGTTGGCCGGCGCGTTGATGGGACTGCTCGACACCGGCGACGAGGTCGTCCTGTTCGAGCCGATGTACGACAGCTATCAGGCATGCATCGCGCTGGCCGGCGCCGTTGCCAAGCCGGTGACCCTGCGCCCGCCGAGCTACGAGTTCGATCGCGACGAGTTCCGTGCCGCGATCACACCGAAGACGAAGCTGCTGCTGATCAACAGTCCCCACAACCCGACTGGGCATGTGATGAGCGTCGACGAACTGCAGTTCATCGCCGACCTCGCGATCGAACGCGATCTCATCGTGATCACCGACGAGGTGTACGAGCACCTCGTGTTCGACGACGCCGTTCACACGCCGCTGGCGACGTTCCGGGGTATGCGTGACCGCACGCTGGTGATCTCGAGTGGTGGCAAGACGTTCAACACCACCGGCTGGAAGATCGGATGGATATGCGCGCCGGCACCGTTGATCGCAGCGGCGCGGACCGCCAAGCAGTTCCTCACGTACGTCAGCGGCGCGCCGTTCCAGCCGGCGATCGCAGTCGGACTCGGCCTGCCTGATTCGTTCTTCGCAGACTTCGCCGCCGACATGCAGGCGAAGCGCGACCGCTTGCTCCCGGGCCTCCATGCCGCGGGGTTCAACGTCTATCCGACGCGGGGTACGTACTTCGTCACCGTCGACATCCGTCCGATACAGCCCGACGGCGACGGCATGGCGTTCTGTCGAGCCCTTCCAGGGCGTTGCGGTGTCGTCGCGATCCCGAACGAGGTCTTCTACGCGAATCGTCATGAAGGACGGCACCTCGTTCGCTTCGCCTTCTGCAAGCGACCCGACGTCCTCGACGAGGCCGCCGAACGTCTTGCCAAACTCGCCACCGGTTAATCTGCCGGCATGCGCGTTGCCGCGATTCAACACGACATCGCCTGGTGCGACCGCGAAGCGAACTTCGCTCACCTCGCGCCGCTGATCGCAGGCGCGGCCTCGGCCGGCGCACGTCTGCTGTTGTTGAGCGAAACGTTCTCGACCGGTTTCGCCACGGACCGCGAAGATCTCGGCGAGCCGGCGGGCGGCCCGTCGTCACAGTTCCTGTCGGAGCAAGCGGCACTCCACGGCGTATGGATCGCCGGGTCGTGCCCCGAGATCGCCGCCGATGCGCCGGCCGACGATCAGCGGCCACACAACACCCTCGTGCTTGCCTCGCCTGACGGCACGCAGCACCGCTACCGCAAGATCCATCCGTTCACCTACGGCGGCGAGACGAAGCACTTCCGTGCCGGCGATCAGTTCATGACCGTCGATGTCGAAGGCCTCCGCGTGACGCTGTTCGTGTGTTACGACCTGCGGTTCGCCGACGAGTTCTGGCAACTCGCCAACGACACCGATGTCTACCTCGTACCGGCCAACTGGCCCGAGGCCCGGCGCGTTCCGTGGATGGCGTTGCTGCAGGCCCGGGCGATCGAGAACATGGCGTACGTGATCGGCTGCAATCGCGTCGGGACCGGAAACGGTTTACCGTACTCGGGCGATTCGCGGATCATCGATCCGCTCGGCGAGATCCTCGCGAGCGCCGCGCAGACCGAGAGCATCCTTCTCGCCGACATCAGTGCCGAACGCGTCGCCGACGTTCGCGACCGCTTTCGCTTTCTACAAGACCGTCGATAGCGGACGTGGTCGAACCGACCGTTCCGGACGTGATGTTCGGATGCTGGAGGCGCGCCTGGATCGAATACGCGGACGGCACTCGCGACGAGTCCGGCACCGTCGTCTGGTTGCAGACCGAGTCAGCGATGGTGGACGTCCGCATTCCGGTCGACCGTCACGCGCCTCGTGACCTCACCGGTTTCGAGGAGTGCACCTTCGACGACCTCGTCTCGATCGCGTCGAGCGATGCCAGCAGCGGCTTCACCGAGTGCACGCCGGCGATCGTTGGCGCCGACGGCACGCGGTCCGCGACCGCGACCTGGCACACGCGCGGCCACGGGATCAACTTCCATCCGATCTCTGCCTTTCCCGAACCCGGCTGGATGACGTGGAACGACGATGGGACCGTGATGACCGAGTGTGCGCCGAGCGGTGCGTACGCGGAGGAGTGGCGCCTCGTGCCCTCGAGCCGCGATCACATGGCGATGTCGGTGGCGGGCGACACCATCACGTACGTCGCCGGCGACGTTGCCGTCTTGGTGCGCGATCGCCGGATCCCCATTCCGCGGCCGGCGCGATTGGACGATCTGCTTCGTGAGCATCACGACGACCGACCGTTCGTCGAGGCCCTCCTCGACTGCGAGTTCAGCGTCGCGGAGCTCAGCGGCGATCGGTGGACGATCACCGCCTCGACCTTGCCGTGGCGCGAAGGCCAGGTGGTCGATGTCGATCGGTGACGAGCGGATCTGGGCAGAGCTCGCGGATCACGCGCGACTTCCGTTCGCGGACGGTCGGATGCTGCCGCCCGCGGCCTACACCGCTGCCGAAGTCCTGACGCAGGAGCATCGACGAATCTTCGCGACCGAGTGGTCGTGCGTCGGGCGAACCGCCGATCTGGCAAAGGCTGGCGACTACGTCGTGGCCGAGGTTCCTTCGGCCGATCCACGCCAACCGGGCGGCCAACGATCGATCATCGTCGTGCGCGGTGACGACGGCGAGATCGCCGCGTTCGTCAACGTCTGCGCTCATCGGGCGTCGTCGTTGCTGAGCGAGTGCGGCAGCACCGCTCGGATCACATGCCCGTATCACGCTTGGGTGTACCGCCTCGACGGACAGCTGATCGCCGCGCCGTACATGAATCAGACCGTCGACGGTTCGGGCAAGCCGTTCGATCCGGCGGACCATCACCTGACGGCGCTGCGTGTCGAGGTCTGGGAGGGTTTCATCTTCGTCACCCAGGACGACGACGCGGTCGACCTGCGCAGCAGGCTCGGCGGGTTGACCGACATCGTCGGTCGCTACCGGATGGCCGGCTACGTCCCGGTGCACCGCCAGGTCGACGTGTGGGATACCAATTGGAAGCTGCTGTACGAGAACTTCATGGACGCGTACCACGTGTTCAAGGTGCACAAGAACAGCTTCGCCAAGAACGGCGACAACACGCTGAAGACGACGATGCACGCGGGGACGGACGATTTCGCGTATCACCTCGTCGGCCACGACGCGGACGCTTCGTCGGGAGTCGCCCATCGCTCGAACACGTCGCTCGACGGCGAGTGGCGTCACACGATCGTTCTCGGCGCGGTGTTCCCGACACACGTGATGCAACTGCAACCGGATTGGCTGTGGTACCTCCAACTGAGTCCGCTCGGTACCGGCCGAGTTCGCGTGCGCTCGGATGTCTCGGTAGCGCCGGAGGTCCTCGCTGACCAAGCAGACCCGCACCGATACGTGACCGATTTGCTCGCGTTGCTCGATGTGGTCAACTCCGAGGACCGTCCGATCGTCGAAGGCGTGTTTCGCGGCGTGCAGCGCACAACGTTGACACGCGGTCCACTGTCGTACTTCGAACGAAACGTGTACGACTTCGACCGGTACATCGCCCGTTCGTTGTCTGGCGATCGGAGTGGGCCTCGATAGTGTTCGGGCGGTGGGAACCATTCGCACGCTTGCCGAGTTGGAGGCGCTGTACGACGTTCCGGTGCCGACTTCCATCACCAAAGAGATCGATCATCTGACCGAGTTGCACTGCGCGTACATCGAGGCGTCGCCCTTCGTCGTGGTGGCAACGTCAGGCGCCGGCGGCGTCGATGCATCGCCACGTGGCGATCCTCCGGGTTTCGTCCGCGTGGTCGACAGCACGACGTTGATGATGCCGGATCGCCGCGGCAACAATCGACTCGACACCCTGCGCAACCTCGTAGAAGACCCGCGCATCGGACTGCTGTTCCTGATCCCTGGTATCGGCGTGACGTTGCGTGTCAACGGCGTCGCCGAGATCTCGACCGATGTGGAGCTTCGTCAGTCCTTCGAGATCGACGGCAAACTTCCGGCGACTGTCGTCGTCGTCACGACGACGTCGGTGTACACGCAGTGCCCGAAAGCGCTGATTCGTTCGCACCTGTGGGATCCGGATCGTCACCGCAACGCTGCGGAGCTGCCGTCCGTCGGCGCGATCCTGGAAGCGATCACCGGTGGCGCGTTCGACGGCACAGCGCATGACGAGGCGTACCCAGAGCGACTTCGGCAGACGATCTACTGATCGAGTGATCTACTCCGATCGGTGTGTCGAATGGTCGCTGCTCCGGCCACTTCGGCAGCGCAGTTAGGGTGGAGCAGTTCTTCCTAAGGAGGGTCAAGTGGGGCGAATCGTCTTTGTAGGTGGTGGGATCGTCGGCACCTGTGCAGCGATGATGCTGGCCAACGATGGTCACGAGGTCACGGTCCTGGAGCGCGATGCGGCACCGCCGCCCAGTGCGGACACTGCGTGGGACCAGTGGGATCGACGAAGCGTCAACCAGTTCAAGATGCTGCACTTCTTCCTTCCGCGGTTTCGACAGGTCGCCGACGCCGAGTTGCCCGGTCTGACCGACGCGATGATGGATGCCGGCGCCCTGCGGATGAACCCTTTGTCCGGCATCCCGGACGAGGTGACCGGGGGCTGGCGCGACGGCGACGAGCGGTTCGAGACCGTCACCGCGCGACGTCCCGTCGGCGAATCCGTCGTCGCCGCGATGGCTGCGTCGACCGCGGGTGTCACGATCCGCCGCGGCGTCGCGGTTGCCGGGGTGCTCACGACCGAGGGGCCCGACGGGATCACGCACGTCACCGGCGTGCGGACGGACGCGGGCGATGAGATCAGCGCAGATCTCGTGGTCGACGCCGGCGGACGGCGATCGTCGATGGCGAGCTGGCTCCGCGATGCCGGTTCTCCCGGACCGAAGGAGATGATCGAGGACTCCGGTTTCGTCTACTACGGCCGTCACTACCGGTCGGCAGACGGGTCGATCCCCCCGGCATTCGGCGGCTTGCTGCAGCCCTATGGCTCGATCTCCGTGCTGACGCTTCCGGCCGACAACGGCACGTGGGGCGTCGGTGTGATCGCCAGCTCGAAGGACGCCGCAATGCGCGCCCTCATGGACGCCCAGAGCTGGGAGACGGTCGTTCGGTCGTTCCCGATGGTCGCGCATTGGATCGACGCCGAACCGATCACCGACGTCCAGCTCATGGCGAAGATCGAGGACCGTCAACGCACGTACGTGGTGGAGGGCGTTCCGGTTGCCACCGGCATGGTCGCGCTCGCCGACGCATGGGCGTGCACGAACCCGTCGCTCGGGCGTGGGATGTCGATGGGAATGGTTCACGCCGCCGGGCTGCGAACGGCCCTGCGCGAGGGCTTGCTCGACGACCCGATGGCACTCGCGCAGCGGCATCAGGAGCTCACCGACGAGAACGTCGAGCCACTGTTCGCCGACACGCTCTCGTTCGATCGACACCGCCTCGCGGAGATCGAAGCGATCATGGCCGGCCGCGAGTACGAGACCGACGACCCGGGCTGGGCGCTCGGCGGCGCGCTCGCCGCGTCGATCATGCGCGACCCGGATCTCCTTCGTGGTTTCATCGAGATCGTGTCGCTGCTCGACACCGGTGTCGGCGTGCTGTCACGGCCGGGGATCGCCGAACGCGCCATCGCTCTCGCCGACCCGACACCGCTGCCGGGTCCTGACCGAGCCGGGCTGATGGCGCTGGTCGGCGCGTGAAGAACATCGCGGTTGGCGACCTCACGTTCGCCGTTCAGGACGAAGGTGACGGTCCGGCGGTTGTGCTGCTCCACGGGTTCCCGGACTCGCACGTGTTGTGGCGCAATCAAGTGCCGGCGCTGGTGTCGGCGGGTTACCGAGTCGTGGCGCCCGACCTGCGCGGTTTCGGAGAATCGTCGAAGCCGCCGGAGGCGGAGAAGTACGGACTGCTCGACATCGCCGGTGACGTACTCGGTATCCTCGATTCACTCGGCGTCGATCGTGCGCACGTCGTCGGTCACGACTGGGGCGCCGCGCTCGCCTGGGCGATGGCCGCGTTCGTTCCCGATCGCGTCGATCATCTCGTGGCGCTGTCCGTCGGCCATCCGTCCGCGTTTCGCGACGCCGGATTCGCGCAGCGCGAGAAGTCGTGGTACATGTTGCTCTTCCAGTTCGAGGGCATCGCCGAACAATGGCTGTCCAACGACGACTTCGCCAACGCGCGCGAATGGTCACGGCACCCCGACATCGACCAGGTGATCACCGACCTGTCGCGACCCGGCGCACTGACAGCAGCGCTCAACTGGTACCGCGCCAACGTCCACCCGCGGACGCTTGTCGAACCGCCGCTCGTCTTCCCACAGATCGCAGCGCCGACGATGGGTGTCTGGAGCTCAGGAGACTTCGCGCTCGAGGAGTCCGGAATGAAATCCTCGCATCGGTTCGTCGACGCGCTGTGGCGGTACGAGCGTGTCGAGGGCCCTGGCCATTGGATGCAACTCGAAGCGCCCGATCAGATCTCCGCGCTGCTGCTCGACTTCCTCCCTGCACCCTGACCCCGGCCGGTCAGCCGTGAAGGCGGGCGCGCAACGCTCGCGCCATCGGCCACGCGCCCTCCGACGTGTTCGACACCACCGTCTCGGTCGACGACGACGTCGGATCGTGCCAGCTGCGGAACGACACGCCTGCGTCGTAACCCTCCAAGCGCACGCTGTCGCCTGACGCAGCCAGCCAGAAACCGAGGCCGTAACGGGCGCTGCTGGAGGTCGTGTTGGAGCTCGTGTCGGAGGTCGTGTCGGAGTTCGTGTTGGAGGTCGTGTCGGAGTTCGTGTTGGAGGTCGTGTTGGAGCTCGTGTCGGAGAAAACGTCGCGTGGCCTGACCATCTCGTCGACCCACCGGGCGGGCACGATGTTGCCGGCGAAGAACTCGGTCCACAACGTGCGCACGTCGGCGACCGTGGAGTAGATCCCGCCGTCTCCGCTGCCGCGGACCGGAAGGTGGAGCACGTTGCTACGCGTCACACCGTCGACGTCGACGTATCCCAGCGCGGCCCGGCCGGGCAGGTCGTCGCTGCGGAGGAACTCTGTGTCCGCGAGCCCAGCAGGTCCGCAGACTCGTTGCTCCACGAGATCGTGGAACGGCGTGCCACTGGCCCGTTCGGCGATCAGCGCGAGCACGACGAAGCCGCCGTTGCAGTACGAGAACCGCTCGCCCGGTGGAAACTTGGTGGGGTGACCGCCGAGAACAGCGAGGTACTGCTCCGTCGTGGCCAATTGCTGCACGGGCAC
>DASWRR010000549.1:0-3139 GCA_036403055.1 Ilumatobacteraceae bacterium
ACCTCATTCGACTGGGAACCCGTGTCGTGACGCGCGTCAGCAGACTCGTCGGTGGCAGCTGATGACACGATCGAGCTGCGGCTGCGATCGATGCGCGATGTGGACGACACCGCGGACCACGGCGTGGCCGTGACCGCATGCCAGCCGCCTTCGACCTCGGCGAGCACGGCATCGACGCTGCCCGTCGCCACGTACCGCCGCAGGACACGGTCGAGACCGTCGCGCTCTTCCTTGATGACGCCCATCCATCGTCGCAGCGCGTGTTCACCGTCCTCGGTGAGGCTGTAGACGCGCCGGCCTTGACCGGAGAGCGACGTCTCGGGCGAAGAGCAGATGAGCCCGTCGGCATCGAGGTGGGCAAGGGCGCGATACACACTGGGACGGTCGACGCGGCCGACCTGCAGCGCCTGGACGCCCTTGGCCAGCCCGTAGCCGTGTCGCGGTTCCTCGGCGAGGAGCAGGAGGATGGCCGGCAGCAGGAAATGACGCGGAGCGGCAACTTCGAACCGCGAATGCCGATTCGTTTGCCGCCCGACTGCGGCGGCATCGTGCTCGATCATCGGTTGCCCCCAATCGACGTCCTTCCTATATTCGACGGCAGTGATTGTCAAGAGCAGCCGACCCGCGCACGTCGGACGCATTCCGTAGAGTTGCGACGTGCACGAGCTCTCGATATGCACCGCCATCGCGCAGATCGCGGATCGCGCCGCGGCAGGACGGCCGGTCGAGCGCGTGCGAGTCGACATCGGACACCTTCGCCAAGTCGTTCCCGACACGTTGTCGCACAGCTGGGAGATGGTCGTGTTCGGAACACCGTTCGACGGTGTCGCCCTCGACGTGCGTGAAGTTCCGGCGGTCATCGAATGCCGGCAGTGCGGCTATCACACCGAGTTGGACGATCCGATCTTTCGGTGCGGCGCGTGCGGCTCAGCGGACACCACGGTCGTCAGCGGTGACGAGTTGTACGTCACGTCGATCGACATCTCCGTCGACGACTCGGTCACCTGACGATTCGGGTTGCGATCGCCCGTCAGGCTCCCGGCACCGAGTCGAGGACCGAGCGCAACGCTTGCGCAGCGCCCAGCAGTGCGGCGCTCTCGTACGGCACCACGATCTTGGCGTTGTCGCTGTCGGCGAACTTGGCGAGTGTCTCCAACTGCAGGATGGCGATCAGCGACGGATCGGGGTTCGCCGTGCGAATCGCGTTGTAGACGCTGGCGATGGCCTCGGCTCGACCTTGTGCTTCGAGGATGTAGGCCTGCCGGTTGCCTTCGGCGCGCAGGATCGCGGATGCCCGTTCGCCCTCGGCGCCACGAATGGCAGCCTTCGCTGCGCCGTCCGCGATGTTGATCGCCGATTGCTGGTTGCCCTCGGACTGCAAGATCTTTGCGCGCTTCTCCTGATCAGCCTGCTTCTGCAACGCGAGTGCTTCGAGGATCTTGGGCGGCGGCGTGATCTCGACGATCTCGATGCGCGCGATGCGGATGCCCCACTTGTCGGTCACCGCTTCCATCTGCGATTGCACGTCGGTGTTGATGCGCTCGCGTTCCGACAGCGCCTCGTCGAGTGACAGCGTGCCGATGACCGAACGCAGCGCTGTGCGCGCCAGCGCATCGATCGCGATTCCGAAGTTGGCGACGCTGAACAACGCCTGCTTGGCGTCGACGATCTGGGTGAAGATCGTCGCGTTGACCGTGACGACGACGTTGTCGCGTGTGATGACTTCCTGCCGATCGCCGGGCACCGGTATCTCGCGCATGTCGACACGCTGCAACGAGTCGATGAACGGGCCGATGATGACCAATCCCGGCTCGTGCGTCTTGCGGTACTCGCCGAGTCGCTTGACGACACCGACCTCGCCCTGCTGCACGATGTTGATCATCTTGCGCAGCATGAACAACAGGATCAGGACGACGAGGACGGCGACGACCAGCGCGCTGACGGCAGCGTTACCCAGTGCGATCATGTGAGCTCCCAGCTTTCTATGGCGGCTCTCACCGTCAGGGTTGTGCCGACGACGTTCGTGACGATCACTGGTGTCGAAGGTGGAATCGAAGATCCGTCCACCGTCACGGCGAGCCACGTCTCGCCGAGCAGTCGAACGTGCCCGGCGTGGTCGAGACGGACTTCGTCGACGGTGAGACCTCTGGCACCGACGAGTCCGCCGTGAACGCCGCCGATCGCAGTGCCGGGTCCGCGTCGGGCGAACGCCTGACTCATCTGCGGTCGCACGAACGCAACGCCGGCGGCCGAGACGCCAACGGCGACGGCCGTTTGCACAAGAACGTGGGAGGGAGCGGCGAATGCGACCGCGGCTGCGGCCGCGGAACCCGCGGCACCGAACATTGCGAAGAATGCCAAGTGGTGCAGTTCGACCCCGACGAGCACGACACACAACACGATCCACACGAGGGCCACAACAGCCACCTCCGTCGAAAATCATAGGGTCGCACCCCGTCAATCTGACGGCGACGAACAACAATCGTGTGATCGGTCACTTGCCGACGTTCGCGAGGCACGCGTCGAGCGCGACCGTGAGCGGGTCGAGCACGACAAGACGGGGATTCGCTGCGCTGAGGATCTCGACGAGATGAGAGAACCCTGTGCCACCTAGTGCGACGGTGGCTGCGCCGCGGAGGCTGTTGACGAGCACGGCGACGTCCATCCCGCGAAGGTCGTCTCCGGTCAGTTCGCACACGGGCTGCTTGGCACGTGCGACCGCCGAGCGCAACGCCTCTCCTGCGCCGACAACGGGGATGTCGACCAACCCGCGAGCTTCGGTGACACCGGGGTCGGCGGTGCAATCGACGATGATCGCGTCGAAGCCCTCGCGCGCCGCTTCGACGATCGTCTTGACGACGAACGGAGCGGCGGCGCGGGCGTCATGCGCCGTGCGAATCTCCGATGGGCCTTCACCTGTGCATCGGTAGCTCAAGCTGACTCCCGGCCGTGCAAGTCGTTCGAGATCTCGCTCGACCTCCGGTGCAACGGTCGCCCACGGTGTGCTCGTCGGGCCGACGAACAGGATTCGCCGTGGGTCGCTCACTCGCGGTCCTGCCACGTGCAGATGCACGCTTCGTTCCCCTCGGCGTCCGCAAGGATCCAGAACGCGCGGGCGCGGTCGTCGCTGACGAGACGT
>DASWRR010000550.1:0-2120 GCA_036403055.1 Ilumatobacteraceae bacterium
CGTCTCGATGATGACTTCTCTGCCGTAGCGGAACACGCTGTTGATGTCGACGCGATCTATCGACCCAGCCGGAGAGGTGATGTCGAACTCGGCGTAGCTTTCGAATCCCCCTTGGTTCAGCGATGGATTGTCACGCGTTCCGACGTTGACGACGTAGTCGTTTCCGCTGTTGGCCTGGAAGTTCTGGAGCTGACCAGCGAAGCATTTTCCCCACTCGTCGCTGTTGAGGATGGCGACATATTCCATCGCCAACGTCTCATCCGGGAAGGCAAAAGACGACGAGTAGACAAAGGCACCGGTTTGACCCAACTGCATCGTCGGACCACTTTGGGCCGCCCCGTTGGTCAGCTTCGTGACAGCACCATCTGGTCGGTACGAGCAGGAGTCGGGCGACACCGGTGCCGGCCCTCCTTCTCCGTACACGGTCCACGGCGCAGTGAACGCGTCTGCCGTGAGCTCACCGGCTTGGGCGAGCGCTTGATCTTCCGGATCGATCGGTCGAGGGTCGATGGTGGTTGTCGCAGCGCTGGACACGGGCGCTGTGCTCGCAACTGCCGCCACTGTCGTCGTGGTCGCCGCATCGGTCACCGTTGTGCTGGCCGCGCTGGTCGACACGACGGCCGTCGTGACACTGCTGGCCGACGTGCTCGAGGCACGTGACCCAGTGTCCAGGGGCGAGCTCGAACCGCCACATCCGCTGACAACGAGACCCGCAAGCGCGCCGACGATCAATGCATTCGTGTGTTTCCGTCCCATGATTCGCTCCACCCTACGCGTCGGAGTCGCACAAATCGGCCTCCGGACACGCCACATCGAGCAGATAACCTCTCCCAGCGGGGCTCCGCCCTAGTTGCGGGAGGGTTTTTCTTGCACCTTTTCAACCGCACCCGCCCCTCTGGCGCCGGTAGGAAAGTTCATCGTCGCTGGTAGGTGTTTTGAGTTCGGTGGCCGGGGAACGAATTCGGCCGATTTCGGAACGGGATTGTCCACTTCGTCCAGCTCCGTCCATCTCGTCCGTCATCTCCCTCGGCGGTTCGCCGCTTGCCTTCGCTGGAGGTGTCGATTGCTTGGTCGAGCTGATCGACGCGATCGCTGAGTGTGTCGCGTGTGCTCGGTCTTCGTTCAAGGCCGCTCGTGCAGCGCCGAGCAGTGTGGGTTCGGATTCGGCTTGGAGTAGATCCTCCAACGCGTCGAGGGCTAGTTCGGCGAGGGTCTCGCAAGCAAGGGATGCGGGTGCTAGCGGGTGTTGTGATGTTGATCGATGATGCGTTGTGCAATCTGCACGACGGTCTGTTCGTCATCGATTGCCGCTTGTCGCAGCAGACCCTCGGCTTGCTCTCGGGTGCAGTCCTGGCTACTAATCAGCAGTCCGGTGGCGACCCCGACCTGGGACTGGTCGTCGGTCTCGCGCTGTGCTTCCTCGACAACGGCCCGGGCTGCCGCGAACTCGGGTGAGCGACTGACCGCAATGGCGACCTGCGCGGCGAGCACCGCAGCAACGGTCTCGGCGGTCTCATCGAAGGGCCCCGTCCGGCTGTAGAGGTTGAGCGTCCCGATCGTTTCACCGCCCCACAGCGACGGCACAGACAGCACCGCACGGACCCCGAGTCGGCGAGCGGCTCGCGAGACATGCGGGAACACGTCGCCCTGCTCGTACAAGTCGAGGCGCAAGGCGCTCGCGGTGTCGAACGATGTCAGGCACGGTCCTTCATCATGGTCGTACTGGACCATGTCGAGTTCCAGCGCGATCGTGCCGCTCATCGCCGCGGTCGCCGGTCGGCCACGAATCGAAATCGCGATCGACGCGGCGTCACAATTCGGCACTGATTTGGTCGCCGCTTCGGCGATGCGCGCCAGTGCAACGCCAAGAGACCTGTCCTCCAGCAACACGTCGGCGAGTCGTTGCAACGTAGTCACTAGGTCCTCGAACATCACTCAACCTCCTTGCACGCCGATTGTGTAGACGAACGAAAGCTCACGATCGTCGCCTCTCGGCTCGAGACACGATCTCTACAGCAACGTCTCGTAGCTTGCGGTTTCACGTTGCGATGCTTTACCAAGACGTCGAAGGCGTCACCCGGCCCGCATCCCATCGAGTGCATGATGATGCCCTTGGCGAT
>DASWRR010000551.1:0-10185 GCA_036403055.1 Ilumatobacteraceae bacterium
CACTCGAGCGTCGCGTCGGCGGCTCGGGCGATCGGTGCCGACGTCGTGCTGGTGCCCGCTGACGAGGCGGGCCGGATGTGGGGCAGTGCACTCCGCGACGCGGTCGAGAGCCTCGAGGTCGCGGACCGCAGCCGGTTGTTCGCGATCGTCGCGACGGCGGGCACGACCAATGCCGGGGTGATCGACGATCTCTCCGGCGTCTCCGAGGTGTGCAAGGACATCGGCGTCTGGCTGCACGTCGACGGCGCCTACGGTGGCGCCGGGCTCGCCGCGCCGAGCGTGCGCGACAAGTACCGCGGCGTCGAGCACGCCGACAGCTTCATCGTCGATCCTCACAAGTGGCTGTTCGCACCGTTCGACTGCTGCGCGCTCGTCTATCGAGATCCGAATGTCGGCCGCGCCGCGCACACGCAGCACGCCGAGTACCTCGACGTGCTGCATCTCGGCGACGACATCATCGGTCATGAATGGAACCCCAGTGACTTCGCCCACCATCTGTCGCGGCGTGCCCGGGGGCTGCCGTTCTGGTTCAGCCTCGCGACCTATGGAACCGAGGCGTACCGCGATGCGATCGAGACGGCGCTCGACGTGACGCGCCAAGGGGCCCGCCTGATCGAGAGCACCGACCATCTCGAACTGATCATGGAGCCCGAGCTCAGCATCTTGTTGTTCCGTCGAACCGGGTGGAGCGCGACGCACTACCAGGCGTGGAGCGATCGTCTGCTGGAAGACGGCACGGCCTTCGTCACGCCGACGTCGTGGAACGGTGAGGTCGTCCTGCGACTGTGCATCATCAACCCACTGACATCGGTCGAGGACATCCGCGTCATCCTCGACTCGCTGGCGTGACGATGGCGGACCTCCTCATCCGCAACGCTCGGCTGCTCGCCACCCTCGATCACGATCGGCGCGAGCTGGCCGGCGGTTGGGTTGCGATCGACGGTGGTTTCATCAGCGGAATCGGGTCGTCGACGGACCCGGCGCCCGCGGCGACGGAGACGGTCGATGCCGGCGATTGCCTCGTGACGCCAGGTCTCGTCAACACGCACCATCACATGTTCCAGAACCTGACTCGGGCGTACCCACCGATGACGGACAAGGCACTGTTCGGCTGGTTGCAGTCGCTGTATCCGTTGTGGCGGGCAATCGACGAAGAGGCTGTCTACGCGAGCGCGTTCGTCGGTCTGGCTGAGCTCGCCCTCAGCGGCTGCACCACATCGAGCGATCATCTGTACCTCCATCCGCACGGCTCCGGCGACCTCCTCTCCGCCGAGATCGCGGCCGCGGCCACGCTGGGCGTGCGCTTTCATCCGACGCGCGGATCGATGTCGTTGAGCGAGAAGGACGGTGGACTCCCACCCGACGACGTCGTGGCCGACGACGACGAGATCCTCGCGGCGTCCGAGGCCGCCGTCGCCCGTCACCACGACCGTTCGCGTGGCGCGATGGTGCGGATCGCGTTGGCTCCGTGCAGTCCGTTCAGCGTGACCGAGTCGTTGATGGTTCGGAGCGCGGAGCTCGCCGAGCGGCTCGATGTCCGACTCCACACCCACTTCGCGGAGAACGCGGAGGACGATGCGTTCTCGATCGCGCAGTTCGGCTGCCGCCCGATGGAGTACCTGGAACGGACGGGTTGGTGCACCGACCGGACGTGGGTTGCGCACTGCGTGATGCCGAACGAAAACGAGATCGTCCGCCTCGGCGACGCGGGCGTCGGTGTCGCGCACTGCCCGAGCAGCAACATGATCCTGTCCTCCGGCATCGCGCCGGTCGTGCAGCTCCGCGCGAACGGTGTTCACGTCGGGCTCGGAGTCGACGGGTCGTCCTCCGCCGACAGTGCGTCGCTGTGGATGGAGGCGCGCCAGGCGATGCTGCTGGCCAAGCTGCGCGATGGGGCGCCGGCGGGAACGGCGCGAATGTCGCTCGAGCTCGCGACGTTGGGTGGCGCGGCATGCCTCGGTCGAAGTGGCGAAATCGGAGTGCTCGCGGTCGGTGCCGTGGCGGACGTCGCGATCTTCGCGCTCCGCGGACCGGCGTTCGCCGGGGCACTTGCGGACCCGATCGAGGCGTGGTTGCGGTGCGGGCCGGTATCTGCCCTCCACACCGTCGTCAACGGTCGGTTCGTGGTCCGCGACGGCACGGTCGTGCACCCCGAGCTCGGCGAGGTGTTGCGGACTCACGCAGCGCACGCCGCTCGCATCCAGCGACTTCAGTGAGGTTGACGTTATCGCGCGTGGCACATCGGCCAGAATGAGGAGATGCGGATCAGTCGGCGAGCCCTGTTGCGCGCCGGTGCATCGACGGGTCTTCTCGCGATCGTCGCCGCGTGCGGCGACAGCGGCGTTCGGTCGACCGCGGCCCAGAACCCGGTGCCAGCCGGAGGTTCCCAGTCACCAGCAGGTGTCGGTGTGCTACCGGCGCCCGACGTCCCTCGCACGAAGTTCGCGATGGTCGGCGACTCGATCACGAAGGCGTCTGCGACGACGTTGACCGATGTCTTGAGTGCGAAGGGATTCACCGAGATCGACATCGAGGCGGAGGTCAGCCGGCGGATCGCGGTCGGCGACGGCAAGGGCGCACCGCTCTCCGGCGTGAAGACGCTGTTCACGATGATCTCCAAGGGCGTCTCGCCAGACGTGTGGGCGATCGCGATGGGCACCAACGATGTGGGCAAGTACAAGACGACCGACGAGTACGCGACGTTGATCGACCAGATGATGTCGATGCCCGACGCCGATGTGCCGATGGTGTGGGTCGACGTCTACAACCCGAATCAGCTCGCCGGAACGCGGATGTTCAACATCGTGCTGCGCGAGCGCGCCGCGGCGCGCGGCAACACGACGGTGCTGTCATGGTTCGACCTCGCGTCCGATCCGAGCGAGAAGATCCTGCGAACCGATCACATCCACCCGAACGAGAAAGGCACGCTGGTCTTCGCCGACCTCGTGTCGACGGCGCTCGGCTGAGCGCAACAGAGCTCAGAGGTAGTAGCCGCTGACGTCGACGATGAAGTCGGTGACGACGCTCGCGAGCACCTGGATGGTTGCGTCTGGCCCGCAGCCGACGACCGCAGTCGCGGCGACGTCCTGGCCCGCTGCGAAGTTGACGTTCGACGTCCCCGGCCACGCGCCGGTCGGCCACGCAGTGGCGAACCCGTTGCCCTTCGGTCCGGTGATCGTGAGGTTGATCAACACACCGTTTGCCGTGGTCGGCACGCCGCTGTCGTTGAGCGTCGTGTCGACACCGCGGGGCTCGTTGGGCGTCGTCGGCGCCTTCGGGTCGACGTCGGCCGGTGCTTGACCGGCGCGCGAGTCGTACACGCGCACGGGTGCAGGCAGGAGGTGCAGCTGACCAGCCGTCGAGGGCCCGGCGATCTTGCGCCAATGGGCATCGTTCGGATCGGTGGCGGTTGCCGCCCACCAGTCGCCGTTCACGTCGATCAGCAACGCACCGGCTTGACCCGCGCTCTGCTCCGGGCTGACGCCGCCAGGGTTGAACAGCGCGTTGCCGAGACCACCTGCCGCCTCGATCCCGTAGTGCGCGTCACTGGTCACCACGAGCGCAGAGTTGTCGGCGCAGTGCATCTGCGTCGCGGCAGCTACGGATTCGTTCGGCTGACCGAGGTACACGGCGTCACCATCCGCGGCTGCAGCAGGCTGCGCGTTGAGGATCGCCCCACCAGTCACTGCGCCGACTGCCGTCGTTGCGATCAGCTTCAACATCCCTCGTCGGTCGGACGTCGACGCGCCGTCGACCTTGTCGCCGAGTGCGGCCTTGAGGCGGCCGATCTCGATCTCGAGCGCGGCAATGCGCGCGTCAATTCGGTTGTCCATCTTCCCGTCCCTTGCCCGTCTGGAGAAACGAAAGCGTATTGGAAGGAGCAGTCGTTCGAAATGAGCCGTTCAGCCCATTCGGTTCAGAACGGCGCTCGCCCTACGATCCCCAGCGGCTCTGACCGAACCGGTAGCCGACGGATCGCACGGTTTGGATCAGGTTTGCCTGCTCCTCGCCGAGCTTGGCGCGCAACCGTCGCACGTGCACGTCGACCGTGCGCGCTCCGCCGTAGTACTCGTATCCCCAAACGCGAGACAGCAGTATCTCGCGGGTGAACACCTTGCCGGGGTTCTGCGCGAGGAACTTCAGCAACTCGTACTCCATGTACGTGAGGTCGAGCGGGCGACCTTCGATCGACGCCTGGTACGTCTCGAGGTTCAGCGCAAGGCCGCTGTACTCGACGGTCTCGTTCTTCACCTGGGCGAAGCCCTCGAACAGAAGGTGCCGCAAGCGGGCCTCGACCTCGACGGGATGGAACGGCGTCAAGCAGAAGTCGTCGTAGAGATCGTCGCGCAGCTCCAACTCGCCGAGTTGGCTGCCGCTGAGGAGCAGCAGCAACCGTGTCGGCTCGTCGCGTTTGCGCAACGCTCGACACAACGCCCACGCGCCCTCGGGATCGGAGTCGCACGCGACGATCGCGCCGGCCCAGCCGTCGGCCGGCTCATGCGTGGCCGCGTCCTCTGGCGATGCGACAGCTTTCCAGCGGTAGCCGCCGAGGTCGAGCGTGCGCGCCAGGTCCGGCGGCGGCGGCTCCGGGTAGACGACCAGCTGATCCATCACGGCGGAGCTACAACGCCCTCAGGTATCGGTCGTGCTCGAACGCGCTGACATGCGTCTTGTACGCACGCCATTCGCTGCGTTTGTTACGCAGGAACCATTCGAAGATGTGCTCGCCGAGCGCCTCGTGGACGAGCGTCGATTCCTCCATCACGCGCAACGCGTCACTGAGTGATTGCGGTACGACGTCGATGCCGAGCTTGGCGAGCTCCGCGTCGCTCATCGCGAACAGGTTGCTATCCGCCTCGACGGGCAGCTCGTACCCCTCGGTGATGCCGCGCATCCCCGCCGCCAACATCACCGCGAACGTGAGGTACGGGTTGCAGGCAGGGTCCGGCGAGCGAAACTCGACCCTCGTCGCGCTGGGGTTGCCGCGCTTGGCGACTGGGACGCGCACGAGGCCGCTGCGGTTGTTGCGCGCCCAGCTGACGTGCACCGGCGCCTCGAACCCGGGCACGAGACGCTTGTAGCTGTTGACCGTCTGATTCGTGATCGCGGTGATCTCGGCAGCGTGACGGAGCAGGCCGGCCATGAACTGCTTGGCGACGGGGGACAGGTTGTAGGGATCGTCGGGCGAGTAGAACGCGTTCTCGTCGCCGTCGAACAGCGAGAGGTGCACGTGCATCCCGCTGCCCTGCACGCTCTCGAGCGGCTTCGGCATGAACGTGGCGTGCACACCTTGGCTGGCGGCCACCTCCTTCACGACCAACCGGAACGTCATGATGCTGTCGGCCATCGTCAGCGCATCGGTGTGGCGCAGATCGATCTCGTGCTGGCTCGGCGCGTCCTCGTGGAAGCTGTACTCGACCGGGATGCTCATCGTCTCGAGCGTCCGGATCGTCTGCTTGCGAAGCGTGCCGGCGACGTCGGTGGTCGTGAGATCGAAGAAGCCGCCCTCGTCGAGTGGCACCGGCGCCTGACCCTTCTCCGGCGGTGAGAAGTAGAAGAACTCGATGTCGGGCGCGACGAAGAACGTGTACCCGTGCTCGTGCGCGGTGTGCAGGTTTCGCCGCAGAACCTGGCGTGGATCACCCTCGAATGGTGTGCCGTCGAGGTTGTGGATGTCGCAGAACACGCGGGCTTCGGTCGCCTTCGGGTCACCCCACGGGAGCACCTCGAACGTGTTCGCATCGGGCATCGCCAGCACGTCGCTCTCGAGCGTTCGCCCGAAACCGTCGATCGACGAGCCGTCGAACGTCATCCCGTCCTCGAGTGCGTTCTCGAGTTCGGCGGGGCTGATCGCGAAGCTCTTCAAGCTGCCGAGCACATCGGTGAACCAGAGCCGCACGAGGCGAACGCCGCGCTCCTCCACGGTGTGCAATACGTAGTCACGCTGCTGTTGGAGCATCACGGATCTTTCTATTCGGCAAATCTAACGCCTATGACTTCGCACCGGGCTCGTGCCGCGCCGCGGGGCGATCACCCGCAAACACTCTCCAGGATCAGGCGCGTGACCGTGTACGGGTCGCAGTTCGCGTTCGGCCGGCGGTCCTCCGCGTAGCCCTTTCCGTCGCGGGCAACCTGCCACGGGATGCGAATGCTCGCACCGCGGTTCGACACGCCGTAGCTGAACTTGTTGTACGGCGCCGTCTCGTGCGCGCCGGTGAGCCGACTCTGGATGTCGTCGCCGTACCCGCGGATGTGGGCGTCGACGCGCTTGCCGATCGCCTTGCACGCGAGTTCGATCGCGCCGTAGTCCTCGCGCATCGCCTCGGTCGAGAAGTTGGTGTGGGCTCCGGCGCCGTTCCAATCGCCCTTCACGGGCTTGGCCGCGAAGCTGATGATCACGTCGTAGTCCTCGGCGATCCGGTGCAGCAGCCATCGGCCGATGTACAACTGGTCGCTCACGGTCAACGCATCCGCGGCACCGATCTGGAACTCCCACTGCCCAGGCATGACCTCGGCATTGGTGCCCTCGATCATCAGGCCGGCGTCGATGCACGCTTGTGTGTGCTCTTCGATGATCTCCCGACCGATGACCCTGCCGGTGCCGACACCGCAGTAGTACGGGCCCTGCGCGGCGGGGAAGCCGTCCTTCGGGAACCCGAGCGGCGAGCCGTCCGGCTTCAGCATCGTGTACTCCTGCTCGATGCCGTAGATCATCTTCTCTTTGGCGAACTTCTTGGCGACCTTCTCGAGCGTCGCCCGGGTGTTGGTCGGATGCGGCTTCATGTCGCTGGCGTTCAACACATCGCACAGCACGAGCACGTTGTCGCCACCGCGCAGCGGGTCCGGACACGTGAAGACAGGGCGCAGGACGCAGTCGCTGTGCTCACCCGTCGCCTGGTTCGTCGATGACCCGTCGAACCCCCAGATCGGCAGCTTTGCGCCGTCCGCCAAGATCTTCGTCTTGGAGCGGAGCAGGGGCGTCGGCTCTGTCCCGTCGAGCCAGATGTATTCAGCTTGGTAGGCCACGAAGTTCCTTCTTGTCGGGGACCGCGGGCAGCCGCGATCGGGTCGCAGAAATACTGCTGCCTGGCGGTTTCGCAACCGTTGCCGAACTGTGAACGCTGTGTGAACGCCGTCGTCAACGGCCGTTCGCAGGGGCGCTCGACGTTTCAGATCGTGACGCGTTGGCCCTGGTCGAAACCATGCACCCGCTTGATCGCCCTGTACGAGTTGATGCGGTTCTCGGCGAGCCGGTCAGCGGCGAGGTACGTGGGGATGTCGTCGTTCATCGAGATCGACAGGACCTCGTGCATGCGTTCGTAGATCTTCGCGACCTTGGCCATGCCGCGTTCCTTGTTGACGCCGCCCCACAACCGGTCCGTGTCGAACACGGTGCCGCCCGCGTTGGCGATGTAATCGGGTGCGTACACGACGCCACGGCGGTGCAGTTCGTCACCGTGACGCGGTTCGGCGAGCTGATTGTTGGCGGACCCGCACACGATCGACGCCTTGAGCACACCGAGCGCTTCGTCGTTGATCGTCGCGCCGAGCGCACACGGGCAGTAGACGTCGACGTCGGCGCCGACGACGTCGTTCGCGTCGACGGCGGTCGCGCCGTGTGCCGCGACCATCGCTGCGACTTTGCCGGCGTCGATGTCGCTGACCAACACGGTCGCTCCTTCACCGCGGAGGAACTCGACCATCGGGACGCCGACCGCGCCGAGGCCCTGGACGACGACGCGCTTGCCGCGAAGATTCGGTGACCCGGTCTGCTGTTCGACGCAGGCGCGCATCGCTTGCAGCACGCCGAACGCGGTTGCCGGACCGATGGGTCCTGCTCCGCCGGCCGATTCGGGAAGGGTGATCACGTTGCGGGTCTCGACGCGCATGTGGTCCATGTCCTGCAGCGTGGTGCCGACGTCTTCGCCCGTGAGGTACTCGCCGCCCAGCGAGTCGATGAAGCGGCCGAGTGCCCTGAACAGCATCTCGCGTCCGTCCTGGCGCTTCGGGTCACCGATCACGACGATCTTGCCGCCGCCGAGGTTGATCCCGGCCGCGGCGTACTTGTAGGTCATGCCCTTGCTGAGTCGCAGTGCGTCTTCCACCGCCGCGAGGTCATCCGCATACGTCCACATTCGGCAACCGCCGGCCGCCGGTCCCAGCACGGTGGAGTGGATCGCGAGCACGGCACGCAGCCCGACGTCCTCGTTCTGGAAGAACAGCACCTTCTCGTGCCCGTTCGCCGTCATGTAATCGAAGATCTCGTTCTTCTCCATCAGCGGATCGTCCATCCGCCGTCGACCATCAGCACTTCGCCGGTGACGTAGGAGGACGCCTCCGACACCAGAAACACGACGGGCCCGACGAGCTCTTCGGGACGGCCTCGGCGGCCGAGTGGGGTGAGGTCGCGCACCGCTTGTTCCTTCGCTTCGTCGTGCTCACCTGCCGCGCCGGGCATGAACACCTCCATGTACGCGGGCGAGAACGCGTTGACACGGATGCCGTGCGCGGCCCATTCCAGTGCGAGCGATCTCGTCATCATGTTCACGCCACCTTTGGAGATGTTGTAGGCGGAGATGTTCTTGACCGCGACATCGCCGCAGATCGACGAGTTGCTGGCGATCGCGCCACCGCCGTTGCGGACCATCACCTTGGCGACGGCTTGGGCGAAGAAGAAGTACGCCTTGAGGTTGATGTCGAGCACGAAGTCGAAGTCGCTCTCTGTGTAGTCGATCGCAGGCGCGGCCGCATCGACACCGGCGTTGTTGATCAAGATGTCGATTCGTCCGAAACCGTCGGCGACCTCGCCGACGACCCGGTCGATCTCGGACTTCTGGGCGGCGTCGCCTGGCACGACGAGACACTCTCGACCGGTGCCGCGCACGGCGGTGGCCGTCTCCTCCAACTCGGCGACGGTTCGACTGGTGACGGCGACGTCGGCGCCCTGTTCGGCGAGGCCGACGGCAATCGCCCTTCCGAGTCCGCGTCCACCGCCTGTGACGAGCGCTTTCTTGCCGGTGAGATCGAACAGGGCTGACATTGGGTGCGATGCTAGGCGCCGTGGGAACCGGGGGACCGAGGCGAACGTCCAAGTTCGCGTGAACCGCCGCTCGTTCCTGTCCGCCTTGGCCGTCGCGCCCGCCGTTGCCGCAGCCGTGGGACTCGCTGGGTGCGGTGATCCCGGGAGTGCGGCCGAATCGACGTCAGCGCCCACGTCAGCGTCCACGGCCCCATCGGTCGACAACACGAGTTCGCCCGGCATCGCCCATCCGACCGGACCGAACGACGTGGTGCTGAAGCTCTCGTACGAGGGCGGGCTCGTGCCGGCGGGTTTCGCGTTCGTCAACACGCCGGCCCTGGTCGTGAGTGGAGATGGGCACGTGTACACGCAAGGCGTCGTTCCGGCGATCTATCCGGGGCCGTTGCTGCCGAGCGTCCTGGTCCGCAGCATCACCGAACCCGGTGTTCAGCTACTGCTCGGGGTGCTCGACAAGGCCGGTTTGCTCGCCGCGGAGCCGGATTACAGCAGCGGTAACTCCGGCAGCACCGTTGCCGACGCGCCTGTCACGGTCCTGGCGATCAACGCCGCGGGCTCCACTTTCGAACACCGCGCGTACGCGTTGGGCATCGGCAATCCGGAGACTGCGGCTCGCAAGACGTTGCTCGATGCCATCACCGCGATCGGTGACCCGGACGTCGCCGCCGGCGCCGCCAACCTCGGTCCCGACGAGCCCTTCGCGCCGGCCGCGTACCGGTTCCGCGCTCTTGCCGTCGACCCGGCGGACCTCACGTCGCAGGACCTCCCGCCGACGATCGTCGAATGGCCGTCTGGCGCTGGTGTGCCCCTCACGTCGGCGACAACCTGCGCGACCGTGGATGCAGCGACCGTCGGCTCACTGTTCACCGACGCCAAGCAGAACACCTACTTCCGTGACGCCGACGTCGTGTACCAGGTCACCGTCGCCGGTGTCCTGCCCGGCGACCCGTCCTGCTGATGCACCGCTGCTCGTCGTGAATCGTCAGTGACGAAACTGGGCGGCGGCGCCCGGCTGAGCTGTGAGTCGGATCGCGCGCCACAGGCCACATCCGACTCACGCGAGCTCGCCTCGCGCCGGCTTGAAACGTCACTGACGATTCGCAACGGGCCGATCCGCAGGGGACCCGGGTGGGCTCAGGGTCGGGCGG
>DASWRR010000552.1:0-13295 GCA_036403055.1 Ilumatobacteraceae bacterium
GACCCTGAGGAAGCCGTCAACTGGGTCAGCGAGTACGAGCGGACGTTCACCGAGAAGTGCCGTCCCGTCGGCTTCAACGTCAATCCGCAGGTCGCCTGCGTGAGCCCGATGATGATGCACCACGACGAGGAGGAGGCGATACGCCGCGGCACCGAAGGGGCGAACTTCTTCGGGTACTCGCTCGGTCACTTCTACGTGTTCGGCGAGCACCAACCGGGGAGGACCGACGTGTGGTCGCAGTACGTCGAGCGCCGCGCGGCGCAAGGGTACGACCCCGACGCGATCGCCGCGGCCATGCGCGAAGCGCAACGTGCCGACGTGCTCGGTGCAAAGCAGATCGGCGGCGAGTCGACCGGGTTGCGCGGCAGTGTCGGCACGCCGGCGCAGGTGCGCGAGTACCTCCGTCGGTTCGAGGAGGCCGGCGTCGATCAGGTCATCTTCGTGCTCCAGGCCGGACGCAATCGCCACGAGCACATCATGGAATCGATCGAGCTGTTCGGGCGAGAAGTGCTTCCCGAGTTCGTCGACCGCGACGAAGCGCAGGTGATGGCGAAGCAGCAGCGGCTCGCGCCGGCGATCGAGGCGGCGATGGCCAGGCGAGCAGCGGACTATCACCCCGTCGACGTCGGTGACTACTCGTTTCCCGCGCTGCCGGTGCAATGGGCGAAGGCCACCGGCTCACCCGAGCTCGAAGCGACGTTGCAGCAGTGGGCCGACGATCGCGCCGCCGGCAAGCGCGATCTCAGCGCTGGCATCACGGGCTGATCCGACTTCGATGGACGACTGCGAAGCGCC
This sequence comes from Ilumatobacteraceae bacterium, assembly GCA_036403055.1. Lineage (GTDB taxonomy): Bacteria > Actinomycetota > Acidimicrobiia > Acidimicrobiales > Ilumatobacteraceae > JAENVT01. Next base: position 796 of record DASWRR010000552.1, read on the forward strand.
ACTTGCAACGCTCCGTCGGGCCGCCGATCGAATGACGGACTGGCGATTTCACTGCTGGTATTGGGGCGACGCCATCGCGATCGACGGACTGCTCGAAGCCGACGCGCTGGGTGCTGGGTCGTACCGCGACGCGGTGGTCGACACCCTCGATCGTTGGAACAGCCACTGCTTGGCGAACTTCGACGACGTGTTGGCGCCTGGTGCTTCGATCATTCGACTGGTGCTCGACGGAGATCTTCCCGACTCGGCCGCCGATCGGATGTTGACCCGACTCGAAGCGTTACCACCGGTCCACGGCGATGTGCCGTCGCTCGAGCCGCACCGCTTGGTGTTCCGATACGGCGTGTGCATCGACGCGGTGTATCACCTCCCTGCCACGTACGCCCTCGCGGCGCAGTTGCGCGATCAACCCGCGCTGCGGCGCAAGGCAGTACGCATCGCGGTCGAGAGCATGCAGATCCTGCGGTGTGAGTCGGGTTGGGCGCAATGGTTCGACCCGACGCGACGACGCAACAACGGCGTCGCGTGGACTCGCGGTCTCGGGTGGGCAGTCCTCGGTCTGCTCGACCTCGTCGGCATCGTCGGCCACAGCGAATGCCAGGAGGTCGTCGACCTCGCCGGCGAAGTGCTCGAGCGCTTGGCCGCGACTCAGGAGCCCGATGGAAACTGGCGCGAAGTGCTCGACCATGCGGCAGCGGGCACCGAGACGTCGACCGCATCGTTCTACGTGGCAGCCGCGCTGCACCCGGCAACGCGCTCAATCGTCGTGCTGCCCGACGACGTCCTCGGGCGCGCCGCCGACGCGTGCGGGATCGCGCTCGCGCACGACGGCACCTACACCGGTGTCACCACCGACGTGCTGCCGAGTTGGGACATCACGACGTACGAGAACTGCCCGACAGAGCCGTCACCGTGGGCCCAAGGCGCGGCGGTCCGTGCGTTCGCAGCACTGGCGCGCAACGCTGCCTGAAGCCTTCACCCAAGAAGGTCGTCGAGGTAGGAGTTGCGGAACTTCCGCTCCGGATCCCATTGCTCGACAAGTTGCCCGAACGCCTGCATGCGCTCGTACCTCGAGCGAACGACGTGACCTCCGAGGGTCGACAACTTGCCCCAATGCGGCCGCGGTGCGAATGGTTCCAGCGCAGCCTCGACCTGGGCGAGCACTGGGAGCACCTCCGGCCACGACGGAACCCACGTGAAGTGGAACGCGATGGAGTCGCGTCGATAGCACGGACTGAGCCACAACCCGTCGGCGGCGATTGCGCGAACTTCGGAGATCTTGAGCACGGGCGCGAGGAGATCGTGGAGACCGACAAGCGCTTTCATCGCGGCGGGTGCGTCGGCTGCGCTCACGAACACCTCGGACTGCAACTCGTCGCCGCTGCTCGGTGTGAACCCCATCCGGAAGTGCGGCAGGCGTTCGTGCCACGGTCCGGCAATGCCCATCTGCGCGGTGCATGGCTCGGCAGGCAGTTCGAGGATCGGATGCACGTCGCGCACCGCCGGCGTTCCGCCGTATCGCGCTGCACTCGCGCCGGCGTCGACATCTTCACCGTCGACACGCCGCTTGCGCCACAACTGCTCGACAACGTCGTCCCGCCACGTCGTGAAGAGGCTGACGCTGTAGCCGTCGGCCATGATCTCGTCGAGCTGATCGATCGCGTTCTGCATCGGAACGTTCTCGTCGACGTACTGGCGGACCGCGAACGTCGGTTCCACCGCGAGGGTCAGCCGCGTGATGATGCCGAAGGCGCCGAGACCCACGGTGATCGCATCCATCAGCTCCGGATCGTCATCGCGCGAGACGTCGACGAGCTCGCCGGACGCTGTGACGACCTCGATCGCCTGCACCGCTGTCGAGAGGTTGCCGTTCGCAGCGCCGCTGCCGTGTGTCGCGGTGGCGCACGCCCCGGCGACCGAGATGTGCGGCAGCGAGGCGAGGTTCGCGAGTGCCCAGCCATGGTGATCGAGGCCAGTCGCCAGCTCGCCATACCTCACGCCGCCGTCGATCGTGACGGTTCGCGCCTGCGGATCGAGCTCGACGATCCGTGGCAGCGACGCCAGCGACACGAGATCGCCGGCGGTGTCCGCGACTGCATTGAAAGAGTGACGGCTGCCGATCGCCCGAACCGTCGAGCTTGCTGCAACGATCGACTGCACTTCGGCGACCGACGCCGGCGCCTCGAACCTCGCCGCGCCGTACGCGATGTTGCCTGCCCAATTGGTTTCGGCCATGGATTCCCCTCGACGCAGGCCGACGTTACATGGCAACCGGTCGCGGCTCGCGAGACGCTGGATCTTGCCGGTAGAAGTCCGACAGCACTTCGTACAGCAGTGGCTTGGCGTCGCGCAGGTCGAGGGGGCGATCGAAGAAGACTTCGGTCGCGACCGCGAAGAACTCACCAGGATCCGTCGCGCCGTAGTCGTCGAGCAGTGATCCCGCTTCGCCGCGGCGCATCAGCGCGAGTTCGGCCGTGCACACTGCGACCCATCGGGCGAGCGCTCCGCTGTCGGGGAGCAACGGGGTGCCGTCGACGACACCGTCCAACATGTCCATCTTGTGGGCGAACTCGTGCAGCACGACGTTGTGGCCGTGTCCGCGATGGCGTGCACCGATGCGAACCTGATCCCACGCCAGCAGGACCGGTCCGCGGTCGTGATGCGCTTCGCCGAGGAGCGGTCGCAGGCTGTCGTCGACCATGCCGCGGATCGATGTCCCGCGTGGCCCCGGAATGGAGAACGTGGTCGGATGGACGATGATCGACGTGACTTTGCTGAAGTAGTCGAGGCCGAGACCGAGCACGAGAACTGCCGCCTGCATCGCGATCGTCACGACCATCTCATCCGTCAGTGTGAATCCGTTCGCTGCTTCCCATCGCTTGGTGGCGACGAGGCGCTCCCCCATGTCCGCAAGCCGCTCGCGTTCGTCCCGGTCGAGCACGTTCCAATACGTGACGTTGCGGACGACGATCTGTTCCCAATCGCCTGGCATCGCTCGTCGTCGTGACATCGTCCAACGAATGTATCGTCGGCGCAGTGCGTGATCAGATCGCCATACGGCGCGCCGGTCCACTCGACCGCGGCGGGCTCGCCGACGTGCTCGTCGACTGCGTGGAAGGCGGCGCATCGGTGGGTTTCATGCTGCCGCTCGATCGCGAGCGCGCCGAACAGTTCTGGACCGCCGCACTGGAGAGCACTTCACGCAACGAGCGGATCGTCCTCGTCGCGGAGGATGAGGACACGGGCGTGGTCGTCGGCACCGTCCAGTTGATGCTGACGGCGCCCGAGAACCAGCCACACCGCGCCGAGATCTCGAAGATGTTGGTGCACCGCAGTGCACGCAATCGCGGAATCGCGGCGGCGCTGATGCGCGCAGCCGAGGAAGCAGCGCGCGACGACGGCAGGACGCTGCTGGTGCTCGACACGGCAAGCGACGCGGCCGAGCGGCTCTATCAGCGACTCGGTTGGCAACGCGTCGGCCTGATTCCCGGATACGCACTGTGGCCGGCCGGCGGTCTCGTCGACACGGTCGTCTTCTACAAGAACCTCGAGGACTGAGCCGGCGAAGTCCGCGCCCTACGCGAACGAGATGTGTCGAGTGAACGTCTCGACGTCGATGTTCGCGCCGCACACGACGATGCCGACGCGCTGACCGTCGAGTCGGCTGCGCAACGGATGCATGAGCGCCGCGAGCGCCGCGGCACCGGCCGGTTCGACCGCGAGCTTCGCTGCCCGGAACAGCAGGCGCATCGCCTCGCGGATCTGATCGTCGTCGACCAGCACGACCTCGTCGACGAACTGCTGGTTCAGCGCGAAAGAATACGGTTCGCAGCGCGGCGCGCCGAGCGAATCGGCAATGGTGCGAACGGCTTCGATCGCCTGGGGTGATCCGGCCTTGAAGCTGCGACTGAGGCTGTCGGCGCCCTCCGGCTCGACGACGTACACCGCGGTCCGTGGACTCATCTGCTTCACCGCGCACGCCACGCCTCCGGTGAGGCCACCGCCGCCGGCAGCAACGATCACCGCATCGAGCGTCCCACCGGCCTCGACGACCTGATCGATGAACTCCATCCCGAGCGTCGCGGTGCCCAGTACGGTCTTCGGGCCCTCGTACGGATGCACGAACATGCGGCCCTCGTCGCGTTCGATCTCCTTGACGCGATCGAACGCGTCATGGACGTTGTCGACGAGTACGACCGTCGCGCCGAGCTCACGGCACACCTGCACCCGGAAGGGGTTCGCGTTCCGCGGCATCACCACCGTTGCCGTCGTTCCCAGCATCCGCGCCGAGTAGCCCAACGAGATGGCGTGGTTGCCTGCCGACACGCCGGTCACGCCGCGCGCCAACGCGGGACCGTCCATGTCGAGCATCACCGACAAGGCACCGCGCGGCTTGAAGCTGCCGGTGCGCTGGAACAGCTCCTCTTTCAGCCACACCTCGGTCGTTGCGCCCACCGCCGCAGCGACGGAGTCGTCGACGAGCATCCGAATCGGCGTCGTGACGACGAGGTCACCGAGTCGGGCGCGGTTGGCACGGATTGCATCGACCGTCGGGACATCGATCCCGATCGGCGCGCTGGTGGCGGACATGAACGCTCGCTGCCGTCTAGTTCTCGGGGCGAAGCACGACGACGGGGATCTGCCGTTCCGTCTTGGCCTCGTAGTCCGCGAATCCGGGATACAGCTGCTTCTGCTGTGTCCATAGCCGCTCGCGCTCCTCGCCGTCCGCGACGCTGGCGACGACGTTCAGCGTGCGTTCGCCGACCTCGACCGATGCCCGCGGGTTGGCCATGAGGTTGTGATACCAATCGGGATTCGTCGGTGCACCGGCCTTCGATGCGAACACGACGAGGTCGTCGCCGTCGGCCAGATACATCATCGGCGCGACTCGGGCTTGGCCTGACTTCGCGCCGGTCGTGTGCAGCAGCAGCAACGGCGCCCCCTCGAACTGTCCACCGACCTTGCCGCCGTTGGCACGAAACTCCTCGATGATCTTCGCGTTCCAATCGCTCACGAAAAACCTTCCTCACGCTCGTCGCATCTGACGCCCGACAGGCTAACTGTGGGGGGTCAGCTTGCCGGCGCGAGCGCCATCGGACGGCCGAGCCGACCGCCGACCAACGGTGCGATCTCGGACGCACTCATCGGCACTGCGTAGTAGAAGCCCTGCGCGTACTCGCAGCCCGTCACGCAGACCTGCTGGCACTGGCTGTCGTCCTCGACGCCCTCGGCCACGACAGCGAGACCGAGGATGTGGGCGAGGTTCATGATCGCCTCGACGATCGCCCGGTTCGTCGGGTCGTGACCGATGTTCGCGATGAAACCCCTGTCGATCTTCACGACGTCGAGCGACAGCCGAGCGAGGTAGCTCAACGACGAATAACCGGAGCCGAAGTCGTCGAGCGCAAGCCGCAAGCCGAGTCGCTTCAGGTCGCCGAGCACGCGGATCGTTCTGCTCGTGTCGTCGATGAGGATCGTCTCCGTCAACTCCAAGATGAGGTCGCGAGGATCCATTTCGTACCGCGCCAGTGCTCCGGTGACCGTCTCGTACAACGACGCACCGGCAAGCTGGCGCGCCGAGACGTTGACGGCGAGATACAACGACGCGCCAGGATGCTGACGCATCCACACGTCACGATCGCGGCAACTGCGTTCGAGCACCCATGACCCGAGCTCGTCGATGATGTCGCTCTGCTCTGCCAACGAAACGATCGTCGGCGCGGGTATCGAACCGCGCTCGCGATGTACCCAGCGCAGCAACGCCTCGACGCCGACGATGCCTCCGTCGCGAGTCCGCACGATGGGTTGATACACGACCTCGAGCTCATCGTTCGCCAGCGCGCGCCGAAGATCGCCTTCGATGTCGTCGGCTCCGTCGAGCTGGGCAACGTCGCGGAGATCGACGATCTGTCGACCGGCTCCTCCGTTGCGCTTCACTTCGTACATCGCCATGTCGGCTCGGGCCAACAACCTTGCCGAGATCGCCTCGGCCGGCCCGGCGAACGCGATGCCTACACTCGCGGAGACGGACAACTCGAGGCCGCCGAGGACGAACGGCGTCGAGAAGGCGTCGCAGACGCGTTCGGCCAGCAGCTCGACATCCGTCGCCGTCTGCAGATCCTCGCAGAGGAAGACGAACTCGTCGCCGGAGAACCTGGCGAGCGTGTCGCCGGAACGAACGTAGCGGGACAGCCGTTGCGCCACCGCGAGCAGGAGCTCGTCACCGACTTGATGACCGTGCGTGTCGTTGACGACCTTGAACTGATCGAGGTCGACGAAGAGCACCGCCGTGTTGGTGTGCGACCGTTTGGCGCGCTGCACCGCATGCGCGAGCCGCTCCTGCAGCAAAAGACGATTCGGCAGCCGTGTCAGCGCATCGTGCAGCGCGCTGTGGTGGTAGAGATCCGACGCGACGCGTGCCGCCTCGCGGGACTGCGCGTTGATGAGGTAGGCGGAGGCGACGTCCGCAAGGGTCTGGGCGGCGTCCATGTCGTGCTGGTCGAGCTCGCCCGGCGTGTCGCGATACAGGTCGAGCGCGCCGAGACGGCCATCTCCTTCACGCAACGGGAACGTGAACACCGCGGCCAACCCCGCCGCGACCGCCGCCGGCGTGAAATCGGGATAGCGGACATCAGCTGCGAGGTCACTGATGGCAACCGCGGCGCCGGTCTCGTACGCGTCAATGCACGGTCCTTGGCGGATGTCGGTCTGCAGACGCTCGAAGCGCATGGCCGATTCGTCCGAGGCGGCGATGTAACGCGGCGCCATGCCGGCGGTGATCAAGGTGACGCCGGCGGAGGTGATCGGCAGCACTTCGACGATGCGCTCGACGAGGTGGTCGAGGATGCCTTGGATCGGGAAGTCGGTGATCAATGTCCTCGCGAATTCGCTGAGAACCGCTGAGAGCTTTTCCTCGTTGACCACGTTCACCATCCACAGCACACGGCGCAGCTACAAGCCGCGCGTTGATTGGACGGAGACGCCTACGACATCTGGGGGCGACGCTACTTCACAAACGCCGCGGCGCCCAGCGATGAACTGTCAGTTCTTCATCAAGATTTAGTCGACGGCGAGCAGCTGGATCAGGCTCGATGTGTCCCATCGCTTGCCGCCGCGGGCGATGACGTGCGCATAGAACTGGTCGATCAACGCCGTCACCGGGAGGCGGGCGCCGGTGCGCTTCGCCTCGTCCAGCACGATCGCCAGATCCTTGCGCATCCACTCGACGGCGAACCCGAAGTCGAACTCACCCGCCGCCATCGTGCGCCCGCGGTTCTCCATCTGCCAGCTCTGCGCGGCCCCGTAGCGGATCACATCGACGACCTGGTCGGGGTCGAGCCCGGCCTTCTGGGCGAAGTTGATCCCCTCGGCCAGCCCTTGGACCACGCCGGCGATGCAGATCTGATTCACCATCTTCGTCAGCTGGCCGGATCCGGCGCGGCCCATCAGCGAGCACGCCTTCGCGTACGCCCCCATCACCGGTTTCGCCAACTCGTAGAACGCCTCGTCGTCGCTCCCGCACATGATCGTGAGCTGCGCGTTCTCGGCACCGGCCTGGCCGCCCGACACGGGCGCGTCGACGAACCCGACCCCGAACTCGGCGGCGGCCTCTGCAAGCTCCTTCGCGACCTCTGCCGACGCAGTCGTGTGGTCGACGAGGACGGCACCGGCTTCGGCGCCGGCCAGCACGCCGTCGGTCCCGTAGACGACCTCGCGCACGTCGTTGTCGTTGCCGACGCACATCATCACGAACTCGGCACCCTCTGCCGCCTCGTGGGGTGTCGGCGCAGCCCGGTTCCCGTACAGCGCCACCCATGCAAGCGATTTCGCCGGCGTTCGGTTGTAGACGGTGACCTGATGTCCGGCGGCAGCAAGATGGCGGGCCATCGGCGCGCCCATCACGCCGAGGCCGATGAAGGCGACTGAGCTCATCGCCCCAGTCTTGCCCTTCACGAGGGCACGAGCGACCACCCCGGTCCGCGCGGGGATCGCGCCGCGAAGCATGATGAACGCATGATCGATCATCTCGTGTTCGCGTCCACAGATCTGGCCGACGCGTCGGCGGCCATCACGCAAGCGCTGGGAATCGCGCCGACGCCCGGCGGCCGTCACATCGATCGCGGGACGCACAACGAACTGCTCGGACTCGGCGGGACGACCTACCTCGAGGTGATCGGCCCTGACCCTTCGCAACCACGGCCGGACGGACCGCGACCGTTCGGCATCGATGCACTCACACGGCCTGCATTGGTGGCGTGGTGCGTACGGCCGACGCGACCGCTGCGCGACATCGTGGATGACGCGGCCCGGAGTGGCATCGTGCTCGGCGACGTCGCCGCGATGTCGCGACGCCGGCCCGACGGCGTGTTGCTCGAGTGGGAGCTCACACTCCCGCAGCTCGATGGGCCGTTCGGCTGCGCGTTGCCGTTCATGATCGACTGGGCAGCGTCGCCACATCCGGCCAATGATCTGCCGGGCAGCGTCGAGCTCGTCGAGCTCGAGGTGATCCATCCGGACCCTGCGGCGCTCCGGTTGGCGTTGGAGATCATCGGCGTGTCGGGCGATGCGACGCTCGTGGGCGGGCCGACGCCATCGCTCCGAGCGCGCCTTCGGACCGACCCCGGCGACGTCACGCTGTCAAGCTGACCATCAGTTCATCGATGATCGATGGCGGTGTGCGGGGGTGCATGAACACGAGGCGCCCGACAGCTTCACCCTTGTACGTCGACGGCGCGACGAATGCCGTGCCGTTGCGGATCAGCTCCTGTGCCCACGTCGTCCACTCCCCCGCTGCCCAACCAGCGCGACGAAACAGCACGACTCCCAACTCGGGTCGCATGATCAGCTCGGTCAGCGGATTCGCGTCGACCGCTTCCGCCATCGCTGTCGCCAACTCGAGGCCGTGACGGATCGCGGTGCGATGGGCGTCGACGCCATGCAACGCGAGCGCGAACCAGATCGGCAATCCGCTGGCACGACGCGTCAGTTGGTAGCCGAGGTCACAGGGGTTGTAGGCGTCGTCGAGCGTGCGCAGGACGTCGATGTACGGGCCGTGCTGTGTGTGCACCTTGCGAGCGAGATCTGGCTCGCGGTACACCAGCGCGCACGATCCAGCAGTCGCGAACAACCACTTGTGCGGGTCGACGATGAACGAGTCGGCGCGTTCGAGTCCGATGAATCGATCACGCAGCTCCGGCAGCAGGATCGCGGCGAGTCCATAGGCACCGTCGACGTGGAACCACGCGTCGATCTCTTCGGCGACGTCAGCGCATCCCGCGAGGTCGTCGATGACACCGGCATTCGTCGATCCGCCTGCTGCCACGACGATTCCCACGTCGTCACGATCGGCCACGGTCGCTCGCAGCGCGTCGCCGGTCAGCCTGCAATCCGGCCCCGTCGGAACGACCAGTGGCTCCAGCCCCAGCAGATGGAGCGCATTGTCGACCGAGGCATGTGCCGTGTCGGCGACGGCAACGAATCGACGGCCAGTGGCGAACGCCCGACCGACGGCGAGGGCCGACAGGTTCCCGATCGACCCACCGCTCATGAAGCACCCAGCCGCCCCGTCCGGCATCCCGGCCGAGCGGCACAGCAGCTCGATGACCTGATTCTCGGCGGCGACCGCGCCGGCGCCTTCGAGCCACGACTCGGCTGAAAAGTTGGCTGCGGACACGATCGTGTCCATCCACACCGAAGCCACCGATGGTGAGAGCGGGATGAAGGCGAGGAAGCGCTCGCTGTCGAGCCCGATGTTGTTCGGCGCGACGACGTTCTCGAACCGTTGCCACGCCGCGTCGAGACCGAGGCCGGCGTCCGTCACGGTGTCGTGCAGTGCTGCGTCGAGGAACGGCTTGTCGCCGATGACACCGACGGGCGAGCTCGTCAGTCGCTGCTTGATCCACGCAACTGAGCGGTCGGCGAGGTCGCCGACATCGCTGTCCTTGCCGTGCAACTCCGTCATTCCGGGGTCACGTAGGCGGCCGTGATGCCGCCGTCGATGATGAGGGATTGGCCCGTCATCCAGCTCGATTCGTTGGACGCCAGGAACAGCGCGCCATTCGCGATCTCGACCGGTTCGCCGAAACGACCCATCGGGATGTGCACGAGCCGACGATTGCGCTTGGCATCGTCGGACAGGAACTTGGCGAGCAGCGGCGTCATGATCGGACCAGGGCACAGTGCATTGGCGCGGATCCCGTCGCGGGCGTAGATCACTGCGATCTCACGAGTCATCGCCAGCACGGCGCCCTTCGACGCGGTGTACGCGACCTGCGGCGTCGCAGCACCCATGTGTGCGACGAAAGAGGCGACGTTGATGATCGATCCGGCTTCACCCGATCGTTTCGCCGATTCCTGCATCGCAGGAATCGCGTACTTGCAGCCGAGCAACACGCCGAGGACATTGATGTCCATCGTCTTCTGATAGGTCTCGATCGATGTCGTGACCGGGTTGTCGTCGTCGCCCAGCATCACGCCTGCGTTGTTGTACAGGACGTGCAAGCCGCCAAAGGTGTCGACCGCATGCTGCACCGCCGCCTCGATCGACTGCGGATCGGTGACGTCGCATCGCACGTACGTCGCGTCGCCGCCTGCGTTCGCGATCGCCTCGACAGCGTCGTCGCCGTCGGACAGATCCGCGATCACCACCTGTGCACCCTGCGACGCAAACAGTTCGGCACCGACCCGGCCCAATCCCGACGATGCGCCGGTGATCAACGCGACTTTTCCAGCCAGACGATTCATGGCGGCCTACGGTACTGCAGACTTCGAACTGGAGACCGAATGACGAGTTGGCGGGTGATGACGTGGAACATTCTCGGCGCACATCGTCCAAATCTCGATGTCATCGGCGAGGTGATCAACGGTTATGCACCGGATGTCGTCGCCCTGCAGGAGGTGCAGCAGCGGCAGGCGCGTGGTCTGGCGCGGCGTCTCGGATGGAACGTCGTGTGGACCAGGAAGCACTACCCGTACTCGCCGCTTGTGTGGTGGCGTGCCGAGGGCATCGCGCTCGTCACCCCGCATGCCGTCAGCGAGCTCGTCTGCGCCTCGATCTCACCCGGTGTCTCGACGTGGATCTACCTCCACCGCGTCGCGATGGCGGCGACAGTGACGCGGGGCAGCGACGTCCTCCGAGTCGGTAACACTCACCTCGCTTCTCACGATGCAGACGAACGGATTGCACAGGCGCGTCGAGTCGTCGCGTTGATCGGAGAGCGCCAACCGCGTGTGGTTGCCGGCGACCTCAACGCATCGAACGAGGTCGAGGTCGTGCGCGAGTTCGCGGCACTCGACCTCGTCGACCCGGGCGGGCAGTACTCCAACCCTTCGATCGCGCCGGTGCAACGAATCGACTACGTCCTGGTTCCGTCAGCCGCGAAGGTCACTGCCCAACTGACTCCCGATGGCGGCGAGCAGTGGAGTGAGCTGAGCGACCACGTCCCCGTCGTCGTCGAGTTCTCGATCTGAATCGCGAAGCAATCCAGCGTTCAGCTCCTCGGTCGAAACGTCGGCGCTGAATCGCTGGATTGTCGCGGTGTTCACGTCGCTGTGTTCACGCTGCCGATAGTCAGGACCCTCGGCAGAGGCGATGGATGATCAGGGGTTCGTGGTGTCGGTCGACAGCGAGCCCGCGCCACTCGTGGAGTTGCCCGTCGAGTCGCTTCCGAGTGTCGACCCAAGTCCGAGCGTTGTACCACTACCGATCGTGCCGGACGAGCCTGATCCACCCGAAAGTGTGGTGTAGGCGACGACTCCGGAGTTCGCACGCGTCGAGTTGTTGTCTGATCCACAGCTGATGAGAACCGTCGATGCCACGAGGGCAAGGCCGGCAACTGCAAAACGATGTGTACGCATGAGGTGTCCTTTCCTTGTATCCCGCGGTGCACCCTTTCCCAGGGGTCTGAGCTGTCAAACACGTCGGTCTAGGCCATGCAACGTGCGGATCTCCAGGCGTCACCACGGTCGGTAGTGCAATTGACCTATTTCTTGTCAATCGGCTTTACCAATGCCTCAGCCATACCGATACTCCTAGCAACAAGCAATACCTCTCGAGCGTCGGCACCCCCCGCCGGCGCCTGAGAAGGCGGGAGCGTCATGATGGAAGTTGCAACACGGTTGAACGACGAGGAAGCGCACGATCTGGCCGTGCAGCACCTTGCGGAACTGCTCGGCCCGAACTACGTGCCGGCCGTCGCCTGGGACGTCGATCATCACCTTCAAGGTCACCTCGACTTCGCCGGTCACCACATGGTGCTGATCGCGACTCGCACCCCCGATCGTCGCCCCCTGCTCCTCACCGATGAGGACTGGGACAGCTTGCGCCGCACTCACTGCCACGCTGCCTGACACCCACGACTACCGTCGCTGCGGTGAAGCGGCTGCTGATGATCTGCGGCAGCCTGCGACTCGGATCATCGAACGAAGCGCTCCTTCGAACCGTCTCGGCGTTGCTCGACGCCGACGTCACCGCGGATCTGTATGACGCAACGGCGGGCCTT
>DASWRR010000553.1:0-3181 GCA_036403055.1 Ilumatobacteraceae bacterium
TGCGTCATCACGCGTCGTTGCCGGCCTCCGGGTGGGGCAGCTTTCCGATGGTCCCGTGGGCCGGGCGGATCAGGAACGGCAGGTTCCAGTTCGACGGCGTCGATCATCAACTGCCGATCAACTTCGAGACCCACGCGATACACGGCACGGGGTTCGAACAGCCGTGGGAGGTGTCGCAGGTCGAGGCGCGTCGGATGGGAATGACGTGTCAGTTGCAGTGGATGCTCGGTGGTCAGTCGGAGCAGACGATCGAACTCGATGACCAGTCGCTGACGTGCACGCTCGCCGTTCGTGCGGGTGAGCGTGCGATGCCGGCGTCGATCGGATGGCATCCCTGGTACATCAAGCCGGAGCGTGCCGATCTGGAGTTCGCGCGCATGTACGTCCGCGACGACGACTACATCGCCGACGGTCGGGTTGCCGAGCCTCCGCCGCCTCCGCCCTGGGACGACTGCTTCTCGGGCCCACTTTCGACACCGCGATTGTGGATCGGCGGACTCGAGCTGTCGCTCGAGAGCGACTGCGAGTTCTGGGTCGTCTACGACATGCGGGCCCACGCGACGTGCGTCGAGCCGCAATCCGCTATTCCTGACGCGTTCAATCACGAAGGCGACTTGGCGGCACCGCGATTGGAGCCCGGCGAAGAGTTGCGACGAACGATGACGATTCGCTGGAAGTAGTTCTCGCGTCGTTGCGCAGTCGTCTCGCGCAAAACTTCACCTGTGCTTCACCGTTGTGCACCACAGCGCTGAATGCCGGTGCGCTTTCCTCATCGGACCACCTCAGTTCCAGTGGCTCGTCCATGAGGAGATAGCCCATGCACTACATCATGAAGTTCGGCATCGGCGCACTCGCCGCGACGCTGATGGTCGCGTGCGGGTCGTCGGATTCGTCCAAGACCACGACGACGACCACGGCCGCGGCCGCGACCGCGACGACGGCCGCTTCGCCGACGACAGCCGCTTCCACGACGACGAGGGCGTCGAGCGGTTCGAGCGCGTCGACGACCGCATCGTCGACGGGATCGTCTGCGGCAGGCGCGACCGGTGCGACGGCCGGCGCGGTCAGCATCGGAACGACAACCCTCGGCAAGGTGTTGGTCGACGGCGACGGCAGGACGCTGTACCTGTTCACCAAGGACACGCAGAACAAGGCGAGCGTGTGTGAGTCCACCTGCGCGACGATCTGGCCGCCCGACACCGTGACCGGTAGTCCCGTCGCGGGCACCGGCATCGAAGCAAGCAAGTTGAGCGTCATCAAGCGTTCCGATGGGACCGAGCAGGTGGCCTACAACGGGTGGCCGTTGTACCGGTACTCGAAGGACGCCAAAGCCGGCGACAACAACGGTGAAGGTGTCCAGGGCGTGTGGTTCGCCGTCGATGCCACCGGCACCGCAATGAAGGCCTGACCTGCGACGATTCGGTCAAGAGTTCGCCGACACCGGGCGAAGGCGCCGGCCGGACGTGACGACAGGCACGCTACGTTGCAAGCGCGTGACGCTTACCGGTCGGTAACAACGCGCGGTTAGCCTGGCGGTCCTATGTCTGGCGTCACGGCGGCTGGCGCTTCGGCGATCTCTGCTGAAGCTCCTCTCTCGATCGCGTATCTCACGTATCGCGGCAAACCCCACGTGGGCGGCCAGGGTGTGTACACGCGCCATCTCACCAAGGCGCTCGCCGATCTCGGCCACACCGTCGAGGTGTTCGGTGGGCAGCCGTACCCGGTGCTCGACGATCGGATCGAACTGCATCAGCTACCCAGCCTCGACCTCTGGAACGACCACTTCCCCGGTCGGTTCCCGGGATATTGGGAGCTGAAGACGAAGGCCGACTGGGCCGAGGCGTTCAGCCACCTCCGCGGCACCTTCGGCGAGCCGTTGTCGTTCAGCATGCGCGCGCTCGCGGCGTTGAAGACGCGCCAAGCCGACTTCGATCTCGTCCACGACAACCAGTGCCTCGGCTACAGCATTCTCGGCATCGAGAAGCTGATACCGACGATCGTCACCTTGCACCATCCGATCACGCGCGACCGCGCATTGGAGATGGCGCACACGCCGACCCGACGCCGCCGCTACTCCATCGGACGTTGGTACAACTTCGTGAAGATGCAGGGCCGCGTCGCCAGCCGCATGCCACGCATCGTCGTCGTCAGCGAGAACTCGATCAAGGACATCCACAGCGACATGGGCGTCGCACTCGATCGGATGCGGCTGGTGCCCGTCGGCGTCGATCCCGATCTCTTCACTGCGCTCCCCCACATCACCAGACGCCCGGGGCGGCTGATCACGACCGCATCGGCCGACGTCGCGCTGAAAGGGTTGTCGTACCTCCTCGAGGCTGTTGCGAAGCTGCGCACGGAGCGCGACGTCACCCTGACGATCATCGGCAAACCGCGCGACGGCGCCAGCAACGACCTCATCGACCAACTCGGTCTTCGTCCGCACATCGAGTTCGTCAGCGGCGTCACGGACGAACGCATCGTCGAGCTCTACGCCGAAGCAGAGATGGCAGTGGTCCCGAGTCTGTACGAAGGGTTCAGCCTCCCGGCGATCGAAGCGATGGCAACCGGCATCTGCCTCGTCGCGACCGACGGGGGTGCGCTCCCCGAAGTGACGGGACGCGACGGCGACACCGTGCTGCAGTGCAAGGCAGGCGACATCGACGACCTGGTCGCAGCGATCACGCGCGGTCTCGACGACGCCGAGTTGCGCGCCCGGATCGGTGACGCCGGTCGACGGCGTGTGGTCGAACGTTGGAGCTGGAAGCACTGCGCAGCACTCACCGTCGATCAATATCGCGAAGTGCTCGCCATGCCGCAGAACATCGCCAAGTTGCGCAGGAACGGCCGGCTGTAGTTGCTGACGATCCGATTCGATCAGCTCGGAGTCCGACCTGGCGACCTCGTCCTCGACGCAGGCGCAGGGTTCGGTCGCCACGCCTTTGCACTGGCGCGCAACGGCGCCAACGTGGTCGCGCTCGACTATGCGCACGCCGAGATCGAGAGCACGCGGGCAACGTTTGCGGCAATGGCCGAGGCAGGCGAGATCGACGAACAACGGTTGGTCGGCGGACTGCGCGGCGACGCGACGAACCTTCCCTTCGCAGACGCGTGCTTCGACCGCGTCATCACGAGTGAAGTGCTCGAACACATCCAGGCCGACACGTCAGCGATCACCGAGTTC
>DASWRR010000554.1:0-5409 GCA_036403055.1 Ilumatobacteraceae bacterium
GACCGCGTGTACATGACTGCGGCTGGCGTCGGTGTTCGCGTGACGACCGCCGACGGAGAGCGCACAGTCGAGGGCGACACACTGCTGGTCGCCGCCGGCCGGATGGCGAACGGTGATCAGATCGATGCCGACACTGCCGGCATCGCGATCGGCGAGATGGGCGAGGTGGTCGTCGACGCCTACGGGCGGACGACCGCACCCGGCGTGTGGGCGCTCGGCGATGTCAACGGTCGGCATCAGTTGAAGCACATGGCGAACGGCGAGGCGAAGGCGATTCAGCACAGCCTCCTTCATCCCGACGATCCCCGTCTGCTCGATCAGCGGCCGGCACCGCATGCCGTGTTCGGCAGTCCGCAAGTCGGTGCTGTCGGCTTGACCGAGTCGCAGGCGCGCGAGAACGGCGGTCCCGTCGCCGTCATCAGCCACCTGTACGGCGGCGCCGCCTACGGGTGGGCGTTGGAGGACACCACCGGTTTCTGCAAGCTCATCGGCGACCCCGCGACCCGCACGCTGATCGGTGCGCACGTCATCGGTTACCAGGCCTCGCTGCTGGTGCAACTGCTGGTGCAGGGGATGCATCTGGGCACGACGGTCGACGACATGGCCCACGGCCAGATCTGGATCCACCCGGCGCTGTCGGAAGTCGTCGAGCAGGCCCTGCTGAAGTTGATCGACGCCTTCGACCTCGCGTGAGTCCGGTGTTGCATCTCCCGCGCGATCGGGCTCACAACTGGCTGGGTGGCGGCGAGGTGTGAGTCGGGTGTTGCATCTCCGGCGCGATCGGGCTCACAGCGGCCCGCGGCGGGGCGGCACGATCTTGCGGGAGTTCTCACCCTGCTTTAACTCGGAATCGGTAGACACCTCACTTGCGAGGTTCAGCATGCGTGCATCACCCCTACCGAATTGGAGCAAAAGATGAAGAAGAGGCTTGCAGGAACGGGCCTGGCGATCGGTTTGGTCGCAGGCGCAGGCGCTGGTTTGATTCTCGAGCTGTCCGGCAATGCCGGCGCTGCATCCAACAACCCGGTGGCGGCAGCCTCGGTCGACCTCGCAAATGCGACGTCCGACACCACGGCGACGACGGACACCACCGCGACGACGGACACCTCCGGAACGACGGACACTTCCGGAACGAACGACACGACGAAGCCGGATCCGTCCACCCGTTTGGGCGCGGTGCTCAAGCCGCTCGTCGACGATGGCACGATCACCCAGGCGCAGGCCGACAAGGTGATCGCTGCACTGGTCGCTGCTGGACCGCTCGGCGGACGTGGCGAGGGTCATCGTGGATTCGGCGGCCCCGACTTCGGTGGTCGCGGTCCAATCGGTGTGGGCATCGACGTGGTTGCCACGACGCTCGGCATCACGGCGGATGAAGTGCGCACTGCGCTGCAGGGCGGACAGTCGCTCGCCGATCTCGCGGTCAGCAAGGGCAAGACCGCTCAAGACGTGATCGACGCGATCGTCAGCGAAGCGACGACCCGCCTCGGCAAGGCCGTCACCGACGGCAAGATGACGCAAGCACAAGCGGATCAGCTGCTGTCCGAGCTGAAGTCGCGGGTGGCCGACATCGTCAACACTGCGCCGCCGGCCGGTGGGCCCGGGTTCGGGTTCCCGGGAGGCCACGGCTTCGGTGGTCCCGGCCGTCCCGATGACGGCGACGCCGACGACGCCCCCGCCACGACCGACGCCCCGACCACGACGGTCGCGGGCTGACGTTCTCGACACGGCCGGGATGACTCTCCTCCCTCGTCATCCCGGCCGGTCAGAACGCTGATGTATCAGAATGAAGTGCTATGAGCGCCCGGGTCCTGATCGCCGACGATGACCGGGCGATCCGCGACGCGCTGACCCGAGCCCTCGGCCTGGAGGGTTACGACGTCGTGCAGGCCAACGACGGCAACACGGCTCTCTCGATGATCGAATCGTCGCAACCCGACGTCGCGATCCTGGACGTGATGATGCCGAACGTCGACGGGTTGACGGTCTGCCGGGTCCTGCGTGCAGAACGCAATCGCCTTCCGGTGCTGATGCTCACGGCTCGCACCGAGACGCCCGATCGGGTCGCCGGTCTCGATGCGGGTGCGGACGACTACCTCGCCAAGCCGTTCGATCTCGACGAGCTGCTCGCCCGGCTTCGGGCTTTGCTGCGGCGCACGAAGTCGGACGAGGGCTCTGCCGGCGACGCGGTGCAACTCGCCGACCTTCGCCTCGACCCGACTGCTCGCCGGGTCTGGCGCGATGTACGTGAGATCGAACTGTCGAAGACGGAGTTCGATCTCCTCGAGCTGCTGCTGCGCAACCAGGGGATGGTCCTCGACCACTCGACGATCTACGACCGCATCTGGGGATACGACTTCGGTCCCGACAGCAAGAACCTTGCCGTGTACATCTCGTACCTTCGTCGCAAGCTCGAACTGCCCGGTGAGTCGAAGATCATCCACACCGTGCGCGGTGTCGGTTACTCCGCGAGGGTCGCGTGAGCCTTCGGCTCAAGATCGTCGCCGCGCTCGTGCTGCTAGCGGCGTGTGCCACCGCAGCCGTCGGGTTCTCGTCGTATGTCAGCACACGTCACGAGCTGAACGAGGCAATCGATCAGTCATTGCAGGATGCCGCGGCGAACCCGCGAGATCTCGTCCGGTTCTTCGCGCGCGGACCCCGTGGCTTCGGTCCCGGGCCGAGCTTCGGCACCGATGGCGACGAACCCAGCGTTCCCGGCGGGCCGCGGGTGTTCGACGCGGTGTTGGCGCAGTTCATCAACACGTCGGGGACGATCGTGTTGTCGCCGCAGTCAGGTGAGCTTCCCGTTGCGGACGCGGACCGCGCGGTGGCAAGCGGCGCGGCGACGACCACCACGGCGCCGCGCGATGTCACGATCGAGGGCGAGGCGTTCCGCATGCTCACCGTGCCCGTACCCGGCGCCGGTGCAGTCCAGATCGCGAGGTCGGCTCGCGAGACGGAACGAGCGTTGTCGGTGATTCGTCAGCGAACGTTGCTGTCGGTCGCGCTGGTGATCATCGGCGCGGCGCTCGTCGGTTGGCTCATCGGGCGGCAGGTGACGCGGCGACTGGTTCGTCTCACCGAAGCGGCCGACGACGTCGCGGTCACCGGCCGGCTCGATGTCGACGTGCCCGTCAACGGATCGGACGAGACTGGGCGGCTCGGGAAAGCGTTCAATGGGATGCTCGGCGCCCTTGCGCGAAGCCGTGACCAACAGCAACAACTCGTCCAGGACGCCGGCCATGAGCTGCGCACGCCCCTCACCAGCCTGCGCACGAACGTTGCCGTGCTACGCCGGATCGATGCGCTGGCGCCGGACGCGCGTCGTCAACTCGTCGACGACCTCGACAGCGAGACGAAGGAGCTCACCGCGCTCGTCAACGAACTGGTCGAGCTCGCGACCGATCGTCGCGACGATGAGCCCGTCCAAGAGTGCGAGCTCGGTGTGCTGACGCAGCAGGCCGCTGCCCGCGTTCGCCGTAGGACGGGACGCGAGATCAATGTGACCGACGACGGCTCCGTGGTGTCGTGCCGACCCTCGGCGATCGATCGCGCCATCGTGAACCTCATCGACAACGCCGCGAAGTTCAGCGGTGCCGGCCACGACGGTGACGGTGCTGACGGGGGTGATGGCGGTGTGATCGATGTCGACGTCCTCGACGGCCGCGTCGCTGTCAGCGACCGCGGCCCGGGCATTCCGTCGGGCGACCTCGCCCACGTCTTCGACCGCTTCTACCGGTCGGTCGCATCGCGCAGCCTTCCGGGGTCGGGCCTCGGCCTTGCGATCGTGCGCGACATCGTCGAGTCGCACGGTGGCACCGTGTTCGCCGAAGCACGTGCAGGGGGAGGCAGCACCGTCGGGTTCACGTTGCCGACCGTTGCGCGATCGGGCGTCACCGAAGCCCCGCCGACCGTCGCGCCGACTGTGTCGCCGAGCGTCCCGCCGATGACACCGGCAGCTCACTGACCCGTTTGCTCGGCAGTAGCGTCGGAGCCATGGGCGCCACGACCGCAGCCGGCTTCGCACCATGATCGTCGTCGCGGGGGAGGCGCTGGTCGATCTGGTCATCGACACCGATGGTTGTGCGACTGCCAAGTTGGGCGGCGGACCGTTCAATGCGGCGCGCACGATCGGTCGCCTCGAGAGCACGGTTGCGTTCCTCGGCGCGCTCTCCCGGGACCGGTTCGGCACACTGCTGCATGCACAACTGCGTGCGGACAACGTGGATGACGGCTTGGTCCAGTTCACCGAGTTGCCGACGACGCTTGCGTCCGCCGAGCTCGACGACGACGGCGCGGCGAGCTACCACTTCTACATCACCGACACGTCAGCGCCGAACCTTCATCCGCTCCCGCTCCCTGACGCTCTCACGATCCTGCACGTCGGCACGCTCGGCTTGGTGCTGCAGCCGATGGCGTCGACGCTCGAAGCCGTTGTCGGCGCAGTCGGCGACGACGTCCTCGTCTTCCTCGATCCGAACTGCAGGCCGCGCGTCACATCCGACCGCGTCGGATACATGTCGCGTCTCGATCGGATACTGCGACGCGCCGATGTCGTGAAGGTCAGCACCGACGATCTCGAGTTCATCGCTCCCGATGATCAACCGGCCGGTGTTCGGACGTTGCTCGACGGCGGTGCAAAGGTCGTGCTCCACACCGACGGTGGCCGCAGCGTGCGTGTCCACTGGGCCACTGCCGAGGCCGAGGTCGCGGTGCCGTCGATTGCAGTCGTCGACACGATTGGCGCCGGCGACGCGTTCGGCGGTGCCTTCGTCGCGTGGTGGCATCAGGCGGGCCTCGGACGACGCGACCTCGAGGACCGTGACGCGGTCTGCGCAGCCGTCGCAGCGGCGGTCGAGGTGTCCGCGATCAGTTGCACCCGAGTCGGTGCCGATCCACCGCGTCGGGCAGAGCTCGGCGACAGATGGAAGCCGGCTCGCTCGTGATCGAAGTCGGCGTCGACGAGGCGATCGCGCGGGCTTCGCAGTTGGCCGAGCGACGGCGGGCGTTGCTCGGCATTGCCGGCTGCCCGGGTGCCGGCAAGTCGACGCTGTCAGCCGCGATTCTCGCTCGCGTCAGCTCGAGCGTCGTGGTACCGATGGACGGTTTCCACATGCTCAACGACGACCTCATACGACTCGGACGCCGAAATCGAAAGGGTGCGCCCGACACGTTCGACGCAGAGGGGTACGTGCGGATGCTCCGACGTGTCCGCGATCAAGCGGCGGACGAACTCGTCACCGTGCCGCGCTACGACCGCGCTGCGAGCGCGCCCGTCCCCGACGCGATCACGGTGGATCCGACGACGCCGTTGGTGATCACGGAAGGCAACTACCTTCTGGTCGACACACCCCCGTGGGACGCTGTACGTCCGGTGCTCGACGAGGTGTGGTACGTCGACGTCGACGA
>DASWRR010000555.1:0-1558 GCA_036403055.1 Ilumatobacteraceae bacterium
GCCGACATCGAGGCGATGAACGCCGCTGATGCACTTGATCAGCGTCGACTTGCCGGCACCGTTGTCGCCGAGGATCGCGATGACCTCGCCACGGTTGACGTCGAGGTCGAAGTCGTCGAGCGCGAGAACCGCGCCGAACCGCTTGGTCGCGCCACGCACGGACAGCGCCGGAGTGGTGTCGCTGCCGGTCACGACAGCGCCGCCTGGATCACGCGGAAGCGCTCCTCGAGCCGCCCGCGCAGCACGTCGGATTCGACAGCCAGAACGATGACGACGCCGATCACGATCGGCTGCAGGAACGCCCCGACGTTGAGCAGGTTCATTCCGTTGCGGATGACGCCGATCATCAACGCACCGACGAGCGCATTCATCACGTTGCCGCGACCGCCGAGGAAGCTTGCGCCGCCGATGATGACCGCCGCGATCGAGTCCAGTTCGGCGAGGTTGCCCGATGTCGGTGAGCCGGCGTTGAGTCGTCCCGAGGTGATGATCGCGGCGACGCCGGCAAGGAGGCCGCAGAGCACGTAGACCGAGATGAGCACCGACTTCACCGGGATGCCCGTGCGGCGAGCCGCCTCCGGGTTGCCGCCGGTCGCGTAGATCCAGCGACCCCAGACCATCCGTGCCAGCACGCCGGCGATCAACAGCGCGATCCCGACAACGAGGAATGCGGAGTACGGCACCCAGTGGAACGACGAGTCGCCGACGCTGCGCACCATGCCGGGCACGCCGCGCTTGGGTTGGCCGCCGGAGAACTGCAGCGCGAGGCCGCGGGCGATGCTGAGCGTTGCAAGGGTGATGATGAACGGGTGCGGCAGACGGCCCCAGACGTAGACAGCGCCGTTGACGAACCCGACGGCAGCGCCGGTCGCGAGCATGATTGCGATGACGACGACGCCCGGGTTGCCGTGCGCGAATGCAATCGCGCCAACGACGGATGCGAGTGCCAGCGTCGAGCCGACCGACAAGTCGATGCCGCGTGTGAGGATGACGAGCAGTTGTCCGATCGCGAGCACCGCGATGGCGGCCGTTTGAGACAGCACGTTCTTCGCGTTCCCAGTCGTCAAGAAGACCGGAGACAGCAGCCACATCGCGACGATGAGGCCGCCGAGCATCAGCACCGGCCCGAGGCGGATGACGCCGAGCGCGATGCGCAACAGGCGGAAGTGCCGTTGTTGGCGCTCGTCCGTTGCGCCGCGTGGATCGTCCTGAGGGGCCGGCGCGGTCGACGCCCGATCGTCCGATGGCTCCCGGTCGGGCCCGAGGCGGGCGGCCGCTCCGCCGACACTCGCCAAGTTGGTCATCATGGCGTCCCCCCCGGTACGGTTTTCCCAAGTGCGTCGCAAGGATCGCGGCGTCGAGATGTAGAGTACGCGATCAAACATCCGATGTCTAGTGGTAGATGTGAAATTGTGCGAGGAGGCGGAGCGACGTGGCAGCACCATTGACCGAGGCCGCGATCGAGCAAGTCCGCCTGTTGATCACGACCGGTGAGCTGGTTCCCGGTCAGCGACTTCCACCCGAGGCCGAGCTCGCCGAATCCCTCGGCACCAGCAGG
>DASWRR010000556.1:0-3743 GCA_036403055.1 Ilumatobacteraceae bacterium
CGGCTCGGTTTCGCCGATCTTGCCGAGCGATTGCACGTGTACGAACGGCGGGTCGAGTGACGCGAGCTCGTGGATTGTTGGCCGCGTTCGGCCTCGTCTGCACATCGTTGACCACCCTGACGCCGACGCACGCGGACGCAGCCGCTTCCGACGTCCGGCTGATCGCCCAGTCGTTCAACGTGCCCGCGGACGGGTCGTTGACGGCGACGATCGAGCTCCCGCCTACCCTCGCAGGGACGGATCTGTCGACGTCGTTGATCGCTGTCACCGTCGAGCAGCGAGTCGAGCGGCGTGAGGATCTGCGCCCGATCATCAGCCGGTCGCTGGAGCGCCGCGACGACACCGTCGCGATCTCACCGGTCTGTTGCCCGGGGCCAGGCCCAGGGCAGTTCACATTTTCGATCCCGTTGGAGACGGCCGAGATCCGTCCTGACGCGCTCAGCATCCCGCGCGCCGGGTTGTATCCGGTCACGATCGCGATCCAACGCGACGGCCGCATCGTGTCCACCGTGCTGACGTTCGTCAATCGCCTTGCCTCACCGGAGGAGGGCACGCAAGCAGCGGACGCGATGTCCGTTGCCGTCGCGGTCGGCACGCACAGCAGCGTGCACATCGACAGCAAGGGGACGACGAGCGTCGACAACCAATCGACCGTGACGGAGATGACTCAGCTCGCCGACACGCTCGATGCGTTGGGCGCCAGCAAGTTCCCCGCGACCGTGCGCGTCGCGCCGGAGGTCCTCAACGCGTTGCAAGTACTGCAACCGGCGCTGTACACGCGCCTGATGTCGTCGTTGCAGCAGCATCAGGTGATCGCGGAACCCGAGTGGCCGATCGACGCGTCGCAGGCCGCGGCAGCCGGCCAGGCCTCGTTGTACACGGAGTGGCTGCGCGATGGCCAGCAGCGTCTCACTGCGCTCGGGCTCGGGCCGGCGGTGGTCACGCGGTCGACGATCTTCGTCGACGAACCGATCGGGGCCGACGGTGCTGCGCTGCGCCGCGAGCAGGGAGCCGACCTCATGGTCATGACGCCGAAGATCTACAAGACGTTGAAGGGCTCGATCCAGGATTACAGCGACTACCGCGGGGAGCTGATCGCAGCGGACCTGCCGAACAACAGCGAGCTCGACACGGCGGTGATCGACCTCAACATCTCGGATCTCCTCGTGCACCCGCTCGACACTCCCGAGCTGACGCGCATCTATGTCGTCGCCAACCTCCTCGCATTGCGCCAGAAGCTCGAGACGGAAGGATCGAACGTTCAACGTCACTCGGTCGTGATCGGCACCCCGGATCTCGGAGTGCCGGACAGCACGCTGATCGGTTCCATCACAGCACTCATCGCACAGACGACCGGCCTCGTCCCCGCCACGCTCGACGACGTCGCCTTGCGGACGGATCGATTGAACATCGAAGGCGATGACCGGCCCGTGACGCTTCCGGCAAGCGACGGCTCTGATCTGCAGAAGCGAGTGTTTCGGCAGGCGAACCTCGAGAACGAGATCAACGCCGTCGCCTCGATGCTCCCCTCCGACAGTGAACAACCCAACGACTGGCGTGACCTCGTCTCGCTGCTGCCGACACCCGCGATCAACGACAGCGATGCCGCCGCGATGGACAAGGACGTTCGCGACGAGCTGGCGGCGGTGCGCGACGCGGTGCAGGTTCCCACCGCGTACACCGTGAACCTGCCGGGCCGCCTGAGCACCGTTCGGGTCAGGTTCGTCAACACGTCAGCAACGCCGCTGCTGATCAAGGTGCGGCTGTCGTCGCCGTCGCGCAAGCTCGTGTTCGCGAACGACCCGAACCCCGTGCTGCTCGCTCCCGGTGTCAACACGGTGCCGATCGACGTCAAGGCGCTGTCCAATGGAACGTCGGGCGTGACGCTCGACGTGTTCACTCCCAACGATGCGCCCATTGGTGACCCCGTTGCATTGAAGTTCCGCGTGAACGCACTGGGTGTCGGCAACGTGCTGACCGTCGCGTTGTTCAGTCTCGTCGTGTTGTGGTGGCTGCTCCACTTCCGCTCGACGCGACGCAAGCGGCGCCAAGCACGAGCACTTGCAGCTACCCTCGTCCACTCGTGAGGCTTCTCCAGTGAGCGACAACAGCGTGCGAATCGTGACGGACTCGGCATGCGATCTGCCACAGTCCGTTGCAGACGAGCTCGGGATCGAGATCGTTCCGCTGACGATTCGCATCGACGGCAACGAGTACGTGGATCGTCGTGACCTCACCGTCGCCGAGTTCTGGGCGAAGTGCGCGGCCTCGACGACGCTGCCAGAGACAGCAGCACCCGCGCCCGGTCAGTTCGAGAACACCTACCGCAAGCTCGCGTCCGAAGGGGCGAGCAGCATCGTGACGATCTCGTTGAGCGGCGCGCTGTCCGCGACCATGCAGTCGGCTGAGCTCGCTGCGCGATCGGTCGCCGATGTCATCGACGTCACGGTCATCGACAGCCGGTCGGCGACGTTGGGTCTGGGCGCGATCGTTGCGGCCTGCGCACGCCTCGCGGTCGGCGGCGCAGCCCACGACGAGATCGTGGCGCACGCGCACGATCTCGCCGCGCGCACGCGCGTGTGGGGCGCGCTCGACACGCTGGACAACCTCAAAAAAGGTGGACGCATCGGTGGTGCGAAGGCGCTGCTTGCTTCGGCACTCGCGATCAAGCCCATTATCGAGGTGCGCGACGGCAAGGTCGAGCAAGGCGGCAAGCAACGCACGCGCAGCAAGGCGTTGGCATTCCTCGTCGACAAGGTTGCGGCGGTCGGTGGTCTCGAGAGGCTGTACGTGCTGCAAGCCGACTGCGACGACGTCGATCAGTTCGTCGAGATGCTCCGCCCACACGTCAGTGGCGAGATCGTCGTCGGCGACATCGGACCCGTGGTCGGGTCGCACGCGGGTCGTCGCACGATCGGCGTCGCGTTCTTCGCTGACGCCTAGCTATTGCCCGGTTTCCAAGGCGTCGCGCCACTAGCGTTCGCGGGCGGACATGTCAGCAACAATCCCTGGCGCGGCCAGCCCTCCACCGATCTCTGCGTCGATACTCGCCCAGCGTTACCAGCTGGAGCGGCGCCTCGCGCAAGGTGGGATGGCAGAGGTGTGGCTGGCGACGGACCTCGCGTTGACGCGCCAAGTCGCGGTCAAGCTCCTGAAGCCGACGCTCGCGGCAGATCCCGTCGTCGCCGAGCGGTTCCGGCGAGAGGCGATCGCAGTCGCCCAACTCAGTCATCCCAACATCGTCGCGGTGTACGACGCGATCGAAGACACCAGCGGCGAGAGCCGTCGTCTCGCCGTCGTGATGCAACTCGTCAACGGCAAGAGCCTGCGTCAACTGCTCGACGAACAGCGGCGGTTGAGCCCCGACCTCACGATTCACATCGGCTCGTGCGTGGCCGCTGCACTAGACGCTGCCCATCGCGCCGGTCTCGTCCATCGAGATGTGAAGCCCGGCAACATCCTCATCACACCGGACGGCCGCGTCTTGCTGACGGACTTCGGGATCGCCAAAGGTCTCGGCGCGACGGGCGACGACCTCACGAGCGCGAACGTGATGATGGGCACCGCCAAGTACCTGTCACCGGAGCAGGTGCGCGGCAAGAAGCTCGACGGCAGGGCCGACCTGTACTCGCTCGGGCTCGTCCTCTACGAGTGCCTCGCCGGCCGTGTTCCGTTCCTCGGAGAGACCGACACCGACACGGCGTTGGCGCGATTGAACAGAGATCCAACCGATCTCGCCCGCC
>DASWRR010000557.1:0-10015 GCA_036403055.1 Ilumatobacteraceae bacterium
CCAACCTCATCACGACACCTGGCTTGATCAACACCGACTTCGCTGACGTCAAGATGATCCTGTCCAGCGCGGGTTCGGCCCTGATGGGCATCGGTCAGGCAAGTGGCGAAAATCGGGCTGTCACCGCTGCAAAGGCCGCAATCTCCAGCCCGTTGCTGGAAGCCGCAATCGACGGTGCCAGGGGCATCCTGCTCAACATCACGGGTCCGTCGGGGATGTCGCTGTTCGAGATGAACGCGGCTGCCGAGATCATTCACGGCGTCGCTCACCAAGACGCCAACATCATCTTCGGCACGGTCATCGACGACGAGCTCGGCGACGAGGTCAAGGTGACGGTGATCGCGGCCGGCTTCGACCGGTGGGACTCCGGCGCAACGGCCGCACGCCCAGGATCGAAGCCCAGCGACAAGCCGACTTCGTCGCTGAAGGATCTCTTCGCCGACCAACCCGCCGATCCGCTCGACGACGGCGACGACGATTTCGACGTGCCGTCGTTCTTGAAGTGACGGCGCCGCGATGACCCGTCTGGCATGACCGAGCTCGGCGGCCTCGCCGAGCGACTCCAGCGAGTCCGCGAGCAGATCATCGACGCGGGCGGCACCGACGTCGAGG
This sequence comes from Ilumatobacteraceae bacterium, assembly GCA_036403055.1. Taxonomy (GTDB): domain Bacteria; phylum Actinomycetota; class Acidimicrobiia; order Acidimicrobiales; family Ilumatobacteraceae; genus JAENVT01. Next base: position 613 of record DASWRR010000557.1, read on the forward strand.
TGCTTGCCGTCACGAAGGGTCACCCGCGCGAGGCGGTCGAAACGGCTCTCGCCGCCGGCCTCACGTCGATCGGTGAGAACTACGCGCAGGAGCTGGTCGCCAAGCTCGGTACCGCGCCATACCCAGACCTTTGCGTGCACTTCATCGGGCAGCTGCAATCCAACAAGGTCCGCCAGATCGCCGGCCTCGTCGACGTCTACGAGACGGTGGACCGGCCGTCGTTGGCCACCGAGATCGCCAAGCGTGCGCCCGGCGCGACCGTGTTGATACAGGTCAACACGACCGACGAGGTGGGCAAAGGTGGTTGCAGCCCGCAGGAGGCCGAGTCGCTCGCCGCGCACGCCGCCTCGGCGGGATTGAACGTCGACGGACTGATGACCGTTGGTCCGACGACGGGAGGACCGCAAGCCGCCCGGCCAGGGTTCCGAGCGGTCAAGGAACTGTGCGACCGACTGGGCCTGCGGACGTGTTCGATGGGCATGAGCGACGACTTCGTCGTGGCGGTGGAGGAGGGCTCGACGCGTGTTCGACTCGGCAGCGTCCTGTTCGGCATGCGTCCTGCTCCCACGCCCCGAGTACGGTAATCTCACGCCGAGGAGGACCAAATGCCGATCTGGAGAAACGCAATGGATTGGTTGGGACTGGGGCCCGACGATGCGTACGACGATTACGACACAGCTCAGGAGCCGGAACGTCCTTCCCGGTCGCCCCGACATCAACGTGAAGAGCCACCGGCGCGGGGTCAGCGCGGCTACCAAGGCGAGTACGAGCCGGATGGCACCGTGCGCACGATGCCGGCTCGACCGAGCTATCCGACACGCGACGCGGACCTCACTGGTCGTCGGCCGGTTCCCGCAACCGACGACTCCAACGTCCAGCCCCGCCCCATCAACGCGCGCCAGCCCCCGCCGAACTCGGCCGATCCCTACACCGTCCGTCCGCGACGCTTCGATTCGGCTCAAGAGGTTGCCGACAAGTTCAAAGAGGGCCAACCGGTGATCATGAACCTCGAAGCGAGCGATCGCGAGGTGTCGCGCCGGCTGATCGATTTCGCGAGCGGGCTCTGCTACGGCCTCAACGGCACGATGGAGAAGGTTGCGACCGGCGTCTACCTGCTGAAGCCGATCCCACCGCGCAAGGGCGGCTACGACGGTGGCGAATTCGACGGTTGAGTGTCCACTGCGACTCTGTCGCCATGCCTAACATCTGAGAATGGACTTCAGCCCACAGACCGTTCGTAGTGCCGGTTTCAAGACAGTCAAGAAGGGTTACGACCCGGCGGAGGTCGACGATTTCAAGGAGAAGGTCGCTGCTGCGATCGAGACGGCGCAGAATCAGGCGACGGCGATGGAAGCCAGGGCCCGTGCTGCGGTCGCCAAGCTCCAAGAGGTCTCGCAGCAAGTCACCAACGGCGTCGGCGCGTCGTCGTCGCCGTCCGCCAGCGACGAGGACTCGGAAACCATCAGTCGCACGCTCTTGTTGGCCCAGCGCACCGCGGACCACACCGTTGCGCAAGCAAACGCGGATGCCGAGACCATCAACGTCAAGGCCCGCGTCGACGCGACGACGGTCATCGACAACGCTCGTTCGATGGCCGACAAGTTGCTCGAGGACGCGCGCATCGAGGCTCGCCGCTCCGCGGAATCCGAGCGGATCAAAGCGGAGAACGAGGTGCAGTCCTTGCTCGCCCGGCGCGACTTCTTGTTGTCGGACGTCGACCATCTCGAGCATCACCTCGGCGCGCAGCGCGAGCGGCTGCGTGACGCCGCCGTCTCATTGCAAGACCTGATCGAACGTGTTCCCGGCGGCCTCGGGGACATGCGCCGACCGTTGCTGTCCGCCTCCGGCGAGACACTTGCCGCCGCGTCGGCGTCGGGTTCCAGTCGTTCCAACGAGCCGCCGGTCGTCGCCCCCACCTTCGCTCCCATTCCGCCTTCGCCGTCGTCGATGTCGAGCGACAGCGATCCCCATGAGGGTGGCGCCGGTGACGCGCCGACCGCCAACGGTTCGTCCGACCAGTACGCGTTCGATTCGCTCATCGATCCCACGCCAGCGCAGACAGGAACCTCACGGTCGACCGTCGACGACGACACGGTCGCGATGCTGCGTCTCGATCTCGGCGCGATGAACGTCGACGCCGCGACGACGCCGAGCTGGTCGGCAACGGGCGACGACCCACTGATCGTCGGCGACGAGGTCCAATAATCGCCGCGTTCCGACTGGCCGCCGGCCGGTAAGATCGTGCGAGGCGTTGACGAGGCGATCACCTCTGAGCCTTCGGAAGAACAGCCGATCGGCACTCAGCCGAAGAGCCCACTAGAACCGAACGGGTCCAGCCCGACATCGCTGGCGAAATCGAGTGGTTGCCGTCTGCGGGCGACAGCAAGCAGGGTGGGATCGCGAGCTCGACGCTCGTCCCTGTGCCAGATGAAGATCACAGGAGCCCGCCGATGTACCCCGAAGTCGATCCGCAACCTCGCTTTCCACAGATCGAGACCGATGTGCTCGCCTCGTGGGCCGAGCGCGACACGTTCAAGGAGTCGATCCGTCGGCGGGCCGACGCAGAGGAGTACGTGTTCTACGACGGCCCTCCCTTCGCCAACGGGTTGCCGCACTACGGGCACCTGCTGACCGGCTTCGTCAAGGACGTCGTGCCGCGTTATCAGACGATGCGTGGCAAGCGCGTCGAGCGGCGGTTCGGCTGGGACTGTCACGGTCTCCCCGCCGAGGTCGTCGTCGAGAAGGAGCTCGGGATCAGTGGCCATCCCGAGATCACCAGGTTTGGCATCGACAAGTTCAATGACGCCTGCCGAACGAGCGTGTTGCGATTCACCGACGAATGGCAGCGGTACGTCACCCGCCAGGCGCGCTGGGTCGACTTCGACAACGACTACAAGACCCTCGACCTCCCGTACATGGAGAGCGTCATGTGGGCCTTCCGGCAGCTGTGGGACAAGGGCCTGGTCTACCAGGGCTTCAAGGTACTGCCGTACTGCTGGCGGTGCGAGACGCCGCTCAGCAACACCGAGACTCGCATGGACGACGTGTACCGCGAGCGGCACGACCCCGCACTGACGGTGCAGTTCGAGCTCGAGTCCGGCGAGCGCGTGCTTGCATGGACGACGACGCCGTGGACGCTGCCCAGCAATCTTGCGCTCGCGGTCGGACCGGACATCGATTACGCGGTGATGGAGGAGGACGGCGTTCGCTACATCCTCGCCGAATCACGCTTGGGAGCGTACGAGCGCGAGCTGGCGAATGCGGTGCACGTCGACACGATCATCGGCAGCGATCTCGTCGGCCGCCGCTACACGCCGCTGTTCCCGTTCTTCTCGGAGACCCCGAACGCCTTCAAAGTGCTCGCCGGCGACTTCGTATCGACCGAGGACGGCACCGGCGTCGTGCACATGGCCCCAGGGTTCGGCGAGGACGACCAGAACGCATGCAACGCCGCGGGCATCCCGACGATCTGCCCGATGGACGAGCATGGTCGCTTCACGGCGGACGTCCCGACGTGGACGGGGACTCATGTCTTCGATGCCAACGCGGGCATCATCAAGGAGCTGAAGGCCCGTGGCGTCGTCGTGCGTCACGACAACTACCAGCACTCCTACCCGCATTGCTGGCGGTGCGCCGAGCCGCTCGTCTACCGCGCCATCAGCAGCTGGTTCGTGCAGGTGTCGTCGTTCCGCGACCGCATGGGCGAGTTGAACCAGCAGATCCAGTGGGTTCCCGAGCACGTGAAGGACGGCAGCTTCGGCAAGTGGCTGGCCAACGCGCGTGACTGGAGCATCAGCCGCAACCGATTCTGGGGCTCACCGATCCCGGTGTGGCGAAGTGATGACCCGACGTATCCGCGGACCGACGTGTATGGATCGATCGCCGATCTCGAACGCGACTTCGGTGTGCAGATCGACGACCTCCATCGTCCGTTCGTCGACAACCTTGTTCGCCGGAACCCTGATGATCCGACCGGCCAGTCCTCGATGCGACGCGTCACTGAGGTGCTCGACTGCTGGTTCGAATCGGGATCGATGCCGTTCGCCCAGGTGCACTATCCCTTCGAGAACGCCGACTGGTTCGACAGCCACTATCCCGGCGACTTCATCGTCGAGTACATGGCGCAGACCCGCGGCTGGTTCTACACGCTCCACGTCCTGGCGACGGCGCTGTTCGATCGGCCATCGTTCCGGACGTGCATCAGCCACGGCGTCGTGCTCGGCGACGACGGCCAGAAGATGTCGAAGAGCCTCAAGAACTATCCGGACCCGATGATGGTGTTCGACACCTACGGCGCCGACGCGATGCGTTGGTACCTGATGTCGTCGACGATCCTTCGCGGCGGCGACCTCGCCGTCACCGAGAACGGCATCCGCGAAAGCGTTCGCCACGTCGTGCTCCCGATGTGGAACACCTACTCGTTCTTCACGATGTACGCGAATGCGAGCGGGTACACGGCACAGTGGCGTGCCGACTCGAACGACCCGCTCGATCAGTACATCCTCGGGAAGGTGCATGCGCTCGTCGACGACGTCACGACCGCGTTCGACACGTACGATCTCTTCGCCGCGTGCGCGGCGGTCCGCGCGTTTCTCGATGTGATGACGAACTGGTACGTGCGGCGATCGCGCGAACGGTTCTGGGCCGGTGATCGCGAGGCACTCGACGTGTTGTGGACGGTGCTCACCACGCTGTGTCAGGTGGCTGCGCCACTCCTGCCGCTGACAACCGAGGCGGTCTACCGTGGACTCGTCGGCGACGACTCGAGCGTGCACCTCACCGACTGGCCGGCGAGCGACGCCGTCCCCGCGTCGGCAGCGCTCGTCGGCGTGATGGATCGTGTCCGCGAGGTGTGCAGCGCGGCCTCCGCGGTCCGCAAGGCCACCGGACGCCGCGTACGTCAGCCGCTGGCGAGCATGACGATCGCGGCGCGTGACGTCGAGTCGTTGGCGCCCTTCCGCGACATCATCGCCGATGAGGTCAACGTCAAACAGGTCGTGCTGTCGACCGACCTCGATGCCGTCGGCGCATTCGACCTGACGGTGGTTCCTTCCGTCCTCGGGCCGCGCATCGGCAGGGATGTCCAGAAGGTCATCGCCGCCGTGAAGCAGGGCCAGTGGACGCAGGACGAGACGTCCGGCGTCGTGTCGGCCGGGGGAGTCGACCTGGAAGATGGTGAGTACTCGCTGCGGCTGATCGCCGCCGACGCGTCCAGGGCGACGACACTGCCTGCCAACAGCGGCGTCGTGGTCCTCGACATCGACCTGACCCCAGACCTGGAGGCCGAAGGAGTCGCTCGTGATCTGGTCAGGCTGGTGCAACAGGCTCGCCGCGACGCCGGACTCAACGTCAGCGATCGCATTGCGCTCCGTCTGGGATTGCCTGATTCCGTCCGTGCGCAAGTCGAGCGGTTCACGACACTGATCACCGAGCCGACGCTGACGGTCTCGCTGGCGTTCGACAGCGGCGAGCCGAACGCCGAGCTCGACGGTGAACCGGTGTCGATCGGCGTCACCAAAGCCTGACGTGTCGCGATCGGCCTGATTTCGGTGCGATGGATCGGCCACATCGAGCCCGCACGGCGGTAGCATCGCAGACTCACCTGGGTCGACGGAGGTTCACCACGGATGGCAACTGCCAAGAAGGCTCCCGCCACGAAGACTCCCGCTAAGAAGGCGTCACCGCCGGCAAAGTCGACTGTAACCAAGAACGCCGCAGCCGCAGTCGCGACTCGCAAGCCGGCACCGCCGAAGAAGGCAGTGCCGCCCCCGAAGCCAGCGAAGAAGTCCGCTCCTGCAGCGAAGAAGTCCGCTCCTGCAGCGAAGAAGTCCCCTCCGGTCACGAAGGCCGCTCCCGCGAAGAAAGCAGCGACACCACCAGTGAAGTCCGCGACGAAGAGTCCCGCACCGAAGCCGCGCGCCGCCGCGCCGCAGCCGAAGAACGGAGCGCTCATGAAGAAGGCCGCACCGGCGACTGCGACGAAGCAGCCAGCGGCCCCGGCACCGCCTCCCGCGCCGACGCCCGCCAAGAAGGCCGCGGCGAAGAAGTCCAACGCCGGTCCCGTCGTCTTCGAGATCCCCGCGGTGAAGGGCGTGACCAAAGATGGCGTCGCGTACACGAAGGACTTCGACGTGAAGTTCTTGATCGCACAACGGACACTTCTCCTGGAGGAGAAGGCCGCGCTGACCGGTCAAGCGACGCGCCTCGAGGACGAGGCGAACTCCTTGATCGAGGAGCAGGAGATGGGCGATGTGCAGTTCGACGACGAGGGCGGCGAAGGCGACACGATGGTCGTCGAGCGCGAGCGCGACCTCACGCTTTCAGCTCAGGCTCGCCAGACGATCGCCGACATCGAAGCGGCGCTGACGCGGTTGACGAACGGCCGGTACGGATACTCGACCGAGTCGGGTCGACCGATCCCGCGGGAACGCCTGGAAGCGATTCCGTGGGCGACGATGCTCGTCGAGGAGAAGGTCGGCGGGATCGGCCGTCGATGACCGACGATGCGGAGGCAGAGGTTCTCTCCGCCACGCAGACCGACCCATCACAGCCCGACTCGACCAACGAAGGTCGACGGACGAGTCCTGCGCTGACGGCCGCGATCGCCGCTGGCGTCGTCGCGATCGATCAAGTCACCAAGCGTCTCGCGCTCTCGAACCTCGGTGCCGAACCGCATCATGTGATCTGGACGCTGCAATGGAACCTCACCCGCAACAGCGGGATGGCGTTCTCGCGAGCTCAAGGCATCGGTCCGGTGATCGGAATCGCGGCGCTGCTCGTCGTCGTGTGGCTGGCGTGGACGAGCCGAATGTTGACCAACCAGATCACGCGCCTCGCGGCGGGATTGATCGCGGGTGGGGCGCTCGGAAATCTCGCTGACCGCGTCTTCCGCGGCGGCCGCGTGCTCCACGGATCCGTGGTCGACTTCATCGACTTCCAGTGGTTCCCGATCTTCAACGTCGCCGACATGGCGATCGACATCGGCGGTGTGATCTTCGTGCTGTGGACGATCTTCGGGCATCGAAGGGCCGGCACCGCGTGATCCACGAGGAGATCCCACCGGCGCTCGCCGGCGAACGTCTCGATCGCATCGTCGCGCTCGTCACGGAAGCCAGCCGTTCGGACGCCGCGTCGCTCGTCAGCGCCGGTGGCGTTCTCGTCGACGGCACCGTCAACACATCGGGGAAGCAGCGTCTCCAGCTCGGACAGGTCATCGACGTCGACGAGACGAAGCTGCCGACGACGGAACTGCCGGAGGCTGATCCGAGCGTCGTCTTCGGCATCGTGTACGAAGACGATCACGTGATCGTCGTCGACAAGCCGGCCGGCTTGGTCGTGCATCCCGGCGCCGGAAACCCGACCGGCACACTGGTCAACGGTCTGCTGTCTCGACATCCTGAGCTTGCCGGCATCGGCGAACCACATCGTCCTGGGATCGTGCACCGGCTCGACATCGGCACGTCGGGCTTGATGGTGGTCGCCCGGTCGGTTCGTGCGTACCACGCTCTCGTTTATGCGCTCGCGCAGCGCGACGTCGCCCGTGTCTACCGAACCCTCGTCTGGGGTCATCTCGACAACCCGAACGGTGTCATCGACGCACCGATCGGTCGCGACCATCGTGACCCGATGCGGATGGCGGTCGTCGTCGACGGAAAGTCGGCGCGTACTCGCTATCAGGTGCTCGCCGAGTATCGCTCGCCAGCGGAAGCCAGCGCCCTGGAGTGCCGGTTGGAGTCCGGTCGGACCCACCAGATCAGGGTGCACCTGTCAGCGATCGGCCATCCCGTCGTCGGCGACGGAACCTACGGTGGGATTCGGCACGGCATCGCCACGCCCCGTCCGTTCCTTCACGCTGCCGAGCTCGAGTTCACCCACCCAGAGACCAACGAGCCGATGCGGTTCACGTCGCCCCTACCGGCGGATCTCACCGCGGTTGAGGCGCACCTCACAACGTAGCGAGGCCCTCTTCGAGGCGGGCCTCGGGCCATGGAGCGACGCCTCGGGCTGCGTCGGCGACCGACTGCAGCGTGAACGCTTCGAGCAAGCGCCGCATCTGTTCGCCGGCCGACTTCCAGATCGCCAGCAGAACGCACTGTCCCTCGTGATCGCAGGAGCCGTCCTGATGTGGCTCACCGAAGTCGCCGAGACTGATCGGCCCATCGACGGCGGACAGGATCTCGCCGATGCGGATGTCGGCGGGCGATCTGGCGAGCACGTACCCGCCGCCCACGCCACGCTTCGATTTCACCAGTCCAGCACCCTTCAGCGCGAGCAGGATCTGCTCGAGATACGGCTGCGGGATCGCCGTACGTTCGGCGATGTCGCGAACCGAAGTCGGCCCCGTTCCGTCGGCGTGCAACGCCAAGGACAGCAACGCCCGACAGGCGTAGTCACCTTTGCTGGAAACGCGCACACCACCATGGTACGGCCTGACACCGGAGTCGGCGGCAATCCCGGCTGGCGCGCACAGACCCCCAGGTGGTGGACTGACGTTCCCCGTGAGCGATCAGCCGATCTTCCCCGACTACTCCGGCGCGAACGTACGCGCCATCGTGCCGACGCTGCTGGCGCCCCATCGCGCCGCGGATCGCGGCTGGATGCCGGCGTCCGTTCGCGACGCGCCCCAGGTCGTCCTGCTCGTGCTCGACGGTCTCGGATGGGAGCAGTTCGTCCAGCATCGCGACCAGATGCCGACGCTCGGCGCGTTCGAGGGCGGTCCGATCACGACGGTCGCGCCGTCGACGACCGCGACCGCGCTCACATCGATCACCACCGGGCTGACACCGGGCGAACACGGTCTCGTCGGCTACCGGATCGACGTCGGCGGCGAGATCCTCAACGTGCTGCGGTGGGGGACCGATGCCGGCGACGCCCGGCGCAAGCACGAACCGCGCCGCATCCAACCGTTCGCGCCGTTCATGGGACAGCCGGTGCCCGTCGTGACGAAGGCCGACTTCGAGCGGACGGCGTTCACCGAAGCGCACCTTCGCGGCGGCCGTCTCGTCGGCTGGCGTGCTGCATCGAGCCTTGCGATCACGGTGGGTCAACTGCTGCGCGCCGGCGAACCGTTGGTGTATGCGTACTACGACGGCGTCGACAAGATCGCCCACGAGCGCGGTTTCGGTGCGTTCTATGAAGCGGAGCTGCGATCAGCTGACGACCTCGTCGCCCAGGTCGTCGCCGAACTGACGGACGATGCGGTGCTGCTCGTGACCGCCGACCACGGGCAGGTCGACGTCGGCACCAACGACCGAGCGTTGGCCGCAGACGTCATGAAGTTGACGCGGAACCTCTCGGGTGAAGGGCGGTTTCGTTGGCTCCACGCGCGGCCTGGCGCGACGGACGACCTCCTGGCGGTTGCGACCGAGTCGCACGGAGACGAGGCTTGGGTGATGAGCCGCGA
>DASWRR010000558.1:0-2827 GCA_036403055.1 Ilumatobacteraceae bacterium
CGCCGGCAAGGATGCTGACGGAGAACTCACCACTCCCGACGATGAGTGGATGCGTGTCGTGCTTCGGTGAGACGCTGGCCATCACGATCGGCTCCTCGAAGCTGACCTGGCACACCCAGTGGCTGCAGTACGCGCGGGTCACTCCCTCGTGATGTGCGCCAACCACCTGCACGCCCTTCATCATCTGGCCGAGGCCGCGTTTGATCGTCGGGTCGATCATCAGTTGTAGTGCCTCAGCCATCGACGGTGTTCCTCGCGTTCAGCGGAGAACTCGGGAAACGCGGCGCGAAGCGGAGCCAAGCGGGCAAGCAGGATTGGTTCGTCTCGCGTCATCAGGCTCTGCTTCAAGTTGTTGAGGATGCGCAGCACGATGTCATGCGCGGTGGTCGGCATCAGCGCCGAGCGGTGCAGCGGCGTGCTGCCGCCCATCCGTTCCGTCCACGACGCGATCATTCCGGCCTCGTCGTAACGAACACCGCGACCGAACGGATCTGCGAAGGTGCCCGACGCCTTGTCGCGGATCACGAAGTGGCCAGGCAGACCGATGCCGCGGATCGGTACGGCGAGGCGCTTGCCCACTTCCATCGCGACGACGCTGAGCGTGATCGGCATTCCGACGCGTCGGTGGAGCACCTCGTGCAGCAGCGAGTTGCGCGGGTCGTGATAGTCGTCCTCATCTCCGGCGAACATCCCGGAGGCGAAGAGGGTCTCGACGATCCCTTCGAACGATGGCGGGCACTTCGACGCGATGTCGTCGAGGCGGACGATGATCGATCCGACGTCTGCCGAATGGTCGATGGCCTTGGCGACGAGCGCGCACGCGAGATCGAGATGGCGGTCCGCCGAGGCTCCGTTGACGAGGTCTGCGAACCTTTTGGTTTCCGGGTCCACTCCTGCAACGTACCGTCGGGCTACCTTCGCAGGCGTGTATCCGGGTGCATTCGTCCACTCGCAACCCGACAAGCCCGCCGTCGTAATGGGTGGGTCGGGTTTCACCCAAACCTTCGCGGAGCTCGACGCCGCCGCCAACCGGTTGAGCCGTTTGCTGCGCTCCGTCGGTGTGCAACCGGGCGACCACGTCGCGATCTGCATGGAGAACCACGACCGGTACTTCGAGGTCGTGTGGGGCTGTCACTACGCCGGCGCGATCTACACCGCCTGTTCGAGTCGACTGACGGCCAACGAGTTGGAGTACATCGTCAACGACTGCACCGCGAAGGTCTTCATCACCTCGATGTACAAGGCCGAGCAAGCCGCGCAGATCGTCGGTGCCACTCCGGCGGTGGACGTTCGGCTGATGCTCGACGGGACGATTGACGGGTATGAATCGTACGAGTCCGCGGTCGCTGCCCACTCCCCCGACCCACTCGACGAGCAACGCATCGCGGGCACCGACATGTTGTACTCGTCGGGAACGACGGGTCGGCCGAAAGGTGTGACACGACAGTTCACACCGCTGCCGCTGGAGACAACACCCGGTGGCGTCGCGCCGATCCTGCAGATTCTGTTCGGCGCGACGAGCGACAGCGTGTACCTGACACCGGCGCCCTTCTACCATGCCGCGCCGCTGCGCTTCTCGATGGCCGCACAGGTCATCGGCGCCACCGTCGTCGCGATGGAGCACTTCGATGCGCAGCAATATCTCGCGTTGATCGAGCAGCATCGCATCACGACATCACAGGTCGTGCCGACGATGTTCGTCCGCCTCCTGAAGCTCGATCCCGAGATACGCGGTCGCTACGACATCTCGTCGATGCAGTGCATCATCCACGCTGCCGCGCCATGCCCGATCCCGATAAAGAAGCAGATGATCGAGTGGTTCGGACCGGTCCTTCACGAGTACTACGCCGGCACCGAGGGCAACGGCTTCGTCTACTGCAACAGCGAGATGTGGCTCGCTCACGAAGGAACGGTCGGCACGCCGATCAACTGCGTCGTGCACATCTGCGACGACGAAGGAAACGAGTTGCCCCGCGGCGTTGCAGGCACCGTGTACTTCGAGGGCGGTGCGACGTTCGAGTATCACAACGACGCCGAGAAGACGTCGTCATCGCGACTCCAAAACGGCTGGAGCACGCTCGGCGACGTCGGCTACCTCGACGACGACAACTTCTTGTACCTGACCGACCGCAAGGCGAACATGCTGATCACTGGCGGTGTCAACGTGTACCCACAGGAGACGGAAAACGTCTTGGTGACCCACCCCAAGGTCGTCGATGTCGCGGTGTTCGGCGTGCCCAACGACGACTTCGGCGAGGAAGTGAAGGCCGTCGTGCAACCGGTCGCGATGCCGACGACGACGGATGAGGCGGAGGCGCTGTCCCGCGAGCTGATCGCCTTCTGCCGGGGACAGCTCGCCGACGTCAAGTGCCCCCGGTCGGTCGACTTTCGCGAAGAGCTTCCCCGGCATCCGACCGGCAAGCTCTACAAGCGGCTGCTGAAAGAGGAGTACTGGGCCGCCGCAGGACGTTCGATCTGACGGCCGCTGTTCGACGTCAGCCGGATGTGATCCGGTGGAGCTCATCGAGGATCGCCGCGAGACGCAGACTGTGCACCCGGCCGAAGATCGGCTGCTCGCCGCCCGACGCCACCGACTCGAAGTGCGCCACCATTCCGGCATACGCGTTTGCCCCAGCGCACTCGACCGTGTCGACCGAGCCGTCGCGCCGCTCGATGCGCAACTCACTCGGATCCGCCGGCCCGGGTACGTGGTGACCGGGTACATCGACGAGACCTTCACTTCCCGACACTGCCATCTGCTTGCGGACGGGCGCGTCGAACGACACGTCGAACGCACTGCTGAACCCTTGCCCCCAATCGATCCAAC
>DASWRR010000559.1:0-4295 GCA_036403055.1 Ilumatobacteraceae bacterium
GATCTGCTTGAGCGGCTCCTCGAGCGCACGGGCCACCAACTTGGCGCCGGTGGCCTCGTCACCGTCGAGCGTCGCCGCCAGGGAGAGCACCTTCTCCTGCGCACGGAGCAGCGCCACGCCGCCGCCGGGCACGACGCCCTCTTCGATCGCGGCCTTCGTCGTGGAGACTGCGTCCTCGATGCGGTGCTTCTTCTCCTTGAGCTCGACCTCGGTGGCCGCGCCGACCTTGATGACGGCGACGCCGCCGGCGAGCTTGGCGAGGCGCTCCTGCAGCTTCTCGCGGTCCCAGTCGGAGTCGGTGTCGTCGATCTCACGCTTGATCTGGGCGATGCGACCCTCGACGTCGGCCGCGTTGCCGCCGCCCTCGACGATGGTCGTGTTGTCCTTGGTGATGATGACGCGCTTGGCACGGCCGAGCAGATCGAGCGTGATGTTCTCGAGCTTCAGGCCGACCTCCTCGGAGATGACCTGGCCGCCGGTGAGGATCGCCATGTCCTGCAGCATCGCCTTGCGGCGCTCGCCGAAGCCAGGGGCCTTGACGGCAGCCGACTTGAACGTGCCACGGATCTTGTTGACCACGAGCGTGGCGAGTGCTTCGCCTTCGACGTCCTCAGCGATGATCACCAACGGGCGACCACCCTGCATGACCTTCTCGAGGACCGGGAGCATGTCGCGAACCGACGAGATCTTCGACGAGACGAGCAGTACGTACGGATCGTCGAGTGACGCTTCCATCCGCTCCATGTCGGTCGCGAAGTACGGCGAGATGTAGCCCTTGTCGAAGCGCATGCCCTCGACGAGGTCCATCTCCATGCCGAACGTCTGGCTCTCCTCGACGGTGATGACGCCGTCCTTGCCGACCTTGTCGATCGCCTCGGAGATCATCTGGCCGATCTCGTTGTCGGCTGCCGAGATCGAAGCGACCTGTGCGATCTGGTCCTTCGAATCGACTTCCTTGGCGAGCTCCTTGATGGAAGCGACCGCGGCCTCGACGGCTGCCTCGATGCCCTTCTTCAGGGTCATGGGGTTGGCGCCGGCGGCGACGTTGCGCAGGCCCTCGTGGACCATGCTCCACGCGAGGACCGTTGCGGTCGTCGTGCCGTCACCGGCGACGTCGTCGGTCTTCTTGGCGACCTCTTTGACCAGCTCTGCGCCGATCTTCTCGTAGGGATCCTCGAGATCGATTTCCTTGGCGATGGACACGCCGTCGTTGGTGATGGTGGGTGCGCCCCACTTCTTCTCCAACACGACGTTGCGGCCCTTCGGCCCAAGGGTGACGCGCACAGCGTCGGCGAGCTTGTTCATGCCAGCTTCCAGTGCGCGACGAGCCTGCTCGTCAAATGCGATCATTTTCGCCATTGCTTGTGCCTCCACGATGAGGGGATGATGTCATTCGCACTCACAGTGCGAGAGTGCTAGCACTCTAGACCTTCGAGTGCTAATGCGGCAACCCGAACTCGGTCTCGGTGCGTCCCATCGTTCGCCGGAAGAAGCGGCCGCAACGGATCAACCGACGGAGACGTTCGTGCGTGTGTTCGAATGTGATCATGGCGCGCCAAGCCGAAGCTTCCACCGGCTCGGCGGCATTCGAGGCGCTGTACCGCCAAGAGCTCGCCCCGCTCGTGGCGCTCGCGACCACGATGTCCGGCAACCGGGAGATCGGCGCCGATCTCGCCCACGAGGCGCTCGCCCGGGCGTACCGCGACTGGCGAACCGTGGGCGCGTTGGACCGCCCGGGAGCGTGGGTTCGCAGGGTGGTCATCAACCTGGCGATCGACGCGCACCGCCGGAACGCACGCGAGACGCTTGCGTTGGCACGACTCGATCCTGATCCGCGTGTTTCGTCGGGTGAGGTTTCCGACGCGGCGTTCTGGGCCGCCGTCAGGGCGTTGCCCGAACGTCAACGCGCCGCCGTCGCCCTCTACTACGTCGAGGATCTCTCCGTTGCCGAGATCGCCGAGGTCTTGTCCATCGCGGTCGGCACCGTGAAGGCGTCGCTGTTCATGGCCCGACGATCGCTTGCCGCGACGTTCGGTGCCGAGGAGGTGTCCGATGACAACGATCGATGAGATCGGTCGGCGCGCCGGCGCGGCCGCTCGCGCACAAGCGGACAACGTCGCGGCGGCGCGAGTCGAGTCCGGCCTCGAACGGCTTCGAGTCGCAGATCGACCAACGGCCCCTCCGCCGCGCCGCGGCGTCGATGTGCGTCGTCTGATTGCTGTCGGTACTGCGGCTGCACTCGTCGCGGCGGCAGTCATCGCACTCGTGGTCAACATCGGCGGCCATCGCCGACATGAGCTCGTGCCGGCATCGCCGTCGACCGATGTCGCCGACACGCCAACGACCGTCGTTGCGACGAACCCGCTCGACACCGTTGGGGCGACACCGACGACCATCCCCGCGGTTCCCGCTGCGGCCGACGCGATCGCGGTGCGTCACGATGCGCTGCCGGCGGCGTTCCCCGCCAGGTCGTTCCTCGGCATGACCGATCAGACGCATGTGCCGTACGTCGCGATCGGTGACAATCGAATCGTCCTCGTCGACCCGTCGACACCGACGGCAACGTTGATCGATCCGTTCGCGCCGACTGATTCGCCGCAACCAGTGCAGTTGGATGTGTCCACGACCGGCTACGTCGCCGCCGGGCCCGGCGATGTGCTGTATGCGGTCGTCCAAGGTGACGTTGCGGAGATGTCGCTCGACGCCATCGCACTCTCCGGCGATCGGGCGGGCAAGGTCGTCGCCTCCGCACCGGTCAACGGCGTCGCCTTCGCCGAAGCCCCCGCGAACGTGCTGGGCCATGGCGCCGACGGGATCATCGACCGGCGCACCGGCGCGACGTTGCTCGGCTACGTCGACGAGACGGGTGCGCCGACCTCGATCGGTCGCAAGTCGCACGTCGTCAGCGCGACGACGGGGCCGGCGACCGGTGACGTGACCGTCGGCGATCCGGATGGGACGCACAGCTGGCATCTCACCATCGACCGCGATCCGACGTCACCTGGATCGCCCGATGGCGAGCCGTTGCCGGCGCCGTCATCGCATGGCGGAGCGGTCGTGTGGACGACGGTCGGCCCGCCCGACGACTCGACGTCCGACAACCCGACGGCGACCGAGCCGGTCGTTGCGGTGCTTGCCGCCGACGGCACGGGAACGTGGTACTCGTTGACCGATGGATGGAAGGTCGCTGCAAGCGACCTCGACGGGACGATCCTTGCCAGGCTCAGCGGAGGCACCCTCGAGTTCGCGCGCCTCGATCCTCCGCAACGGTTCGACTTCCTCGATCAGCCTGCGCAACCGCATCAGCGTGTCGCGTTTGCCGCGACGATTGCGGGCGCGCCGCTCACCGCCAACGCATGCACACTCGACGATCTCGACGTCGTGCCAACCGCCGACGGCGCCGGTGGCACGGTCTACGGGACGCTGTACGTCCGCAACAAGAACGACCAGCCGTGCGCGGTCGACGGCGCACCCGACGTTGCGTTGCTCGACGGCACCGGCGCAGTCGTATCGAGCAGCGACCCGACGTTGCTCGACCATCCCAGCACCGCCCCGCTCGTGCTCGTCCGTGACAGCTGGGCGGTTGCCCAACTGGGACCCGTTGCCAGCAACGTCTGTGGCGGCAACCAATCGTCGCAGTTCAAGGTCTCGCTCGCCGGCGCCGCGGTCACGGTGCCGTTCGACGTCGGCGGGCCGATCGTGCCGGACCAGTGCACACCCTCTGGATATCAGCCGCCTGGCCCGGGAACGCTTGCCGTTCAGCCGTTCGAGTCGTTCGCTGCGGTCGAAGTGCCGAGTCCGTTGGACCAACTCACCATCGCGATCGACGCCGCGACGAGCGCCCGCGCCGGCGATGTGTTCAAGTACGACATCGTGATGACCGCCTCGACCGATGGTCCGGTCGAGCTCGGCGTCGACACCTGTCCGATCTTCACCGAGACACTCGCGACGGCGTCCGCCCAACTGATGCTGAACTGCAACGGCAGCGACGGGATCCTGATCGGCGCAGGGGAATCCGTCCGCTTCCATCTCGAGCTGACCATCCCGGCCAACGCAGCGGCGGGACCGGCGACGCTGTCCTGGACACCGACGGAACCCGCTGGCGCCGAGGTCACCACGAACGTCACCATCAACACCTGACCCGAGCGCCCGGTCCCCGCCGTTTAGTGTCCAGACGGTGGAAGTAGCGGTCGTCGGTGGAGGAGTTGCCGGGCTCGGCGCGGCGCTCGCGCTGGCGCGACGCGGTCACGCAGTGACGCTGTTCGAACGCGACGACACCCCGATGCCGCATTCCG
>DASWRR010000560.1:0-3606 GCA_036403055.1 Ilumatobacteraceae bacterium
GCGATGGGTCGGGCCGGTCGCGGCGATCGCCCTGGTGGCGTTGATGGGGTACGGCGTCGTGACGTCCGCGTCGACGAGCGGGGTGCCAAAGGTTGCGCCGGCGCCGACGACCACCGCTCACATCGGGACCCCGACCACCGCGCCGGTGACGACGACGACGATCCCACAACCGATCGTGCCGTTCTACGCCGCCGCCCCGCCGCGACAGTACGGAGTGCGCTACGCGGACCTGCGCGACGTCGACAGCTTCTCGCCGCACGACGGCGGTTACCAGCTGTGGACGACGCCGAACGCGTCCTCGTCCACCGGCTCGTGGTTCTCGATCGAGACGTTTCTCGACGGTTCGGACTCTGTCTATGCGACCAACGCGGTTCGGCTCGAGGCCACTGGAGACTCGTTCGCGATCTCCCACACGGCGACAGGCCAGACCGTGACGCAGGCCGCGATCGACAAGCGGATCTCCGCCACCATCACTTCGTTCGGGCTGAGTGACGACGATGTCGTTCGCCTCGCCCAGTCCATCAGCGGTGCCAACGATCCGAACGAACCTGACGTTCGCGTCAACGACGCTTCGCTGATCGCCGGCTATCAGATGGTGAGCTCCGTGCACCCTTCGCTGGCCTTGCAGGGCACGCCGGCCGAGCAGGTGTACTACGAGGCGGGCGGTGACAGCAGCCAGTACTTCTCGATCACGGTGTCGCCGCGCCCACCGAGCAACGAAGGTGGGAGCACGCTCGATCGTCAGCTCGCGCTTCGTTTCTACCTCGACCAGAGCAGCATGTTCGACGTCGACGGCCACATCGCCACCGCCGGCTTCGTCGTCGGTCAGGACAACCAGTCGATCGCAACCTGGATAGCAGGAGATCACATCGTCACCGTCTCGGCGCAACTGCCAGTGGCGGACCTGATCTCGATCGCTCAGACGGTCCATCAGGTCTCGCCACAGGTCTGGGCCGGCATGCAGTTCCAGGCGTCGCACAACGGCGACAGCTTCAAGCACGACTACAAGGAGTCGCCGGCGGTCGCGGTCGCCGCCGGCAATGACACCGCAGGACAACCGTGGGCCGTCGACGTCGCCGTCGGGACGCTCGGGGCCGCTGAGTACGTCGTGAACTGGCAGTGGAACGGCACCGGTTTCTCGCAACTGGCTCGCAGCGAGCCCGAGATCAACACCATCGTCGACGGCGGCCGCACGTACGTCGTCGCGTCCTTGCCGAAGACCGTGGCAGCAACGGCGCAACTCGTCGTGACCCGTGACGCCCTCCCTCCCGTGCCCGTCGACTTCGTCGACACCGACCCGACGTTCAACCGTACGTTCGCGGCGTATGCGTTCAGCGATCCTGTGCACTACACGGCGCAGGTGATCGGGACCGACGGCTCGGTGATCGCAGCCTGGCCGCCCGGATGAAGACCGACCCGTCGCCGGAGATCATCGAGATCATCGACGACGACGGCGACGTGTTCGGTGACCACGCCATGGTCACGCCACCGATCCCGGCGACGGGCAGCGCGCGTTGGATCGGGCCTGCTGCCGCTGCCGTGCTGCTGTTGGTCGCCGGGTTTGGCGTTGTGAGCTCCTTTGTCGACTCGAAACCGCCGCCGCCGTCGACGCCAGGGCTCATCAAGTCGCAGTTCTACGTCAGCGATCCGCCGACCGGCTTCACGATGTACCTCGCCCAAGCGCGGGGGCAGGCTGGTGCCGATCCGGCGACCTTTGCCGATGAGCCGACCGCCGAGCTGTGGGCGACCGCAGACGCGACCGCGACGACCGGCGCGTGGTTCGTCGTGTCGCTCGGATCCGAGCACTCGACCGGTAGAAACTCGTATCGGACGATCGTCGACGGTGCGGAGGTCGTGTTCGAGCACGACCCGGCTTCCGGTCAGACACGGGTCGCGTTCACGAAGAACGGCACGCAGATGTCGATCACGTCGTTCGGCTGGCTCGATCGTCAACTGGTGCGGCTGTTGCGATCGGTCAACGCGGAGAACTCGGTCATCGGATACAGCGACGCCTTCTTCACGACCGATCACACACGGATCCTTCAGGCCGATCCAGCGGCCGCGATGTTCGGGCTCCCGGTGGCGCGGGTCGGGTACGCGACGGGTGTTCCGAGCGAGCTTGCGACGCACTTCTCGATCACGGTCGCCGGCGACAACATCAGCAACGAGCGTGAGGTTGCAAGGTTCGCACTGGTGGACACGTCGTCGTTCACGATCGGCACCGAGACGGCGATCGTCGGTCGGACCGCCGCCGACCCGAGCATCGCGTTTGCCCAGTGGCACGACGGCGAGCGGTTGATCTCGGTCACCGGAAACCTCGACACCGCTCACATCGAAGCGATCGCCCGCAAGGCGCACAAGGCGTCGGAAGCAAGCGTTCATCGACAGCTGACCGCCGGCGCACCTCCGACCGCTCCGGCGCTGCGCGACACGCCGAGCACGGTCGTCTCGGGGATGTTGGCCGATGGATGGCGATGGACAATCGGGGTGTCCCCGTCGCACCTCGGACCTGCGGGCACCGGGTTCCTGTGGTGGATCGGTCAACCGGGAGATTCAACGACGCCGTCGGAGACGCGAATCAGCGATCCCGGTGGTGCTCCATCGATCGACACCTTCGTCGAGCACGGCCGGACGTACGTGCTCGCAAGCGTGCCGCGATCCATGGCGGGAGCGCGGCTGCACGTCTCGCCGACCGGGTCCGCGTCGATCGTCACGTACTTCGGCGACGCGGATCCAAACCTGCCCGAGCTCTTCGGCGCATGGGTGTTCACTCAGCCGGCCACGTTCACCGCGCGCATCGTCGACGCGAATGGCGCGACGGTCGCATCGTGGCCGACGTTCGGCCGCGCCGGGTCCTAGACCATCGGCGCGAGCAGTTCGACACCGCAGCGCGCCGCAAGCTCGACGACCACGTGCATCGGGAGGCCGATCACGTTGCTGACACTGCCATGGACCTCGGACACGAGTGCGGCGCCCGCGCCCTGCAACGCGTAGGCACCGGCCTTCCCGAACGGCTCATCGGTGGAGAGGTACCACTCGATCGCGGCATCATCGACCGTGACGAAGGTGACCATCGTCGTGCACACATCGGCGTGCTCGCGATCGTCGAGTCGCACCGCGACGCCCGTGTGGACGCGATGCGTGCGGCCCGACAACGACCGCAGCATCGATTCGGCGTCGCCCCGATCGACGGGCTTGCCGAGGATCCGTCCATCGACGTCGACGGTCGTATCCGCTGCGATCACCAAGTCGCCGACGTCCGCGCGGACGGCATCAGCCTTCGCCGAAGCGAGGCGGCGGACGTAGACCTCAGGCAGTTCACCGTCCAACGGCGACTCGTCGATGTCGGGCTCGCGCACCGTGAACCGCACCCCGATCGCCGACAGCAGATCTTGCCGCCGCGGCGACGCCGAGGCGAGGACGACCTTGATCATCCGCCGCTGAGCGCCATCACATGCGAGTCGTCCGGCACGGTGACATCGTCGAGGTGGTCGAGGTAACCCTCGGGAAGGGCGACGCGGATGGGACCGTTCGTGTGGCCTCGTCGGATCCGCTCGCCACCTTCGACGATCTGCATCGTCGTGTCGAGCCCTGCGATGAGATCGT
>DASWRR010000561.1:0-4323 GCA_036403055.1 Ilumatobacteraceae bacterium
GATCTGCTTCCCGAGAAGCCGGTCGACGACGACGCGAGTCTCCGGCGAGAGGAGCGCCGCCGGATCGCCGCCCAGGACGCTGCCGCACGAAGCCGTGCTGAGGTCCTCGCGCTGACGACAGAACTGCAGCGCGAGCGCGCCACGAACACCGCGGTGAAGGCGGAGCTCGATCGGGCGCGTGCTGAGGTCGATGAGGTTCGGGCGCGCCTCCGCCAAGCGCAGCACGCCGAGCACGCGACGGCGCAGTCGCTCGTGAAGGCCGAAGGCGAGCTGCTCGAACTGCGCAGCGCGGAGCCCGCCGCCGTCACGGCGCAGCCACCGCCTGCGCCGGTCGTGGATGTGAGCGCCGTTCGGGCCCTCGTCGGAGACGCCGTTGCCGCGTCGGAGGATGCCGTCCGCGCCCTCACCGAAGCCCTGGGCGAACTCGCCGCTGCGCCGACCGCAGGCGTCGACGAGGCGACGGTCCCGGCGCCGCGTCGACGGGCACGGCGACGCGCTGTTCGGCTTCCGGGCGGCGTGCTCGCGAAGACGGTCGAGGCGGCCGAGTTCTTGTTGCGCATCAAAGGCGCTGCCATCCTCATCGACGGCTACAACGTGGCGAAGTTGGGGTGGCCGTCGCTCGAGCTCGATCGCCAGCGCGATCAGTGCATCGCTGCTGCGGAGAACATCGCCAAACGGTGGAACATCGCAATGACGATCGTCTTCGACGGCGCGTCGGTAGAAGGCGCTCATTCGACGACGCGACGCAAGGTTCGAATCGTGTACTCACCGAAGGGCGTCACGGCCGACGACGTCCTTCGAGCGGAGGTCGCGGCAACGGATACCGACAAACCGGTCGTCGTTGTCACCAACGATCGAGCGATCATCACCGACGTCCAGGCAGAAGGCGCCAACACCGTTTCGTCCGACGACTTCCTGACGCTCGTCCGCCGCTGACGTCGCGGACGATCCTGGGTTGTCACACCCATTTGCGATGATGCGGTCAGGTGGAGACCGAACGTCAGGAAGCAGATGGAAATGAGATCGACGTCATTGATCGTCTCGTGCGACACGTGTTGCATGAGAGCGACTGCAACATGCGCAGACTGCGTGGTCACCCACGTGTTGTCACCCGCTGTCGAGGACACCGCCGCGGAGGAATCGGTCGCCTTCGACGAGGAGGAGATGCGTGTCGTGCGTTTGCTGGTACGCGCCGGAATGGTGCCTACGCTGCGTCACAGTGAGACCGACGCCGTCGCCGCCTTCTGTTGACGCCGAATACGTCCGGCGACTCGTCGCGATCGCCGAGCAGCACGAGATCTCGCACGTCGGGATCTGTGACGCGGAGGTGCTCGAGCGGGCCCGGATGGAGCTGTTCAGACGCAAGGATGCCGGGCTGCACGACGGCCTGCCGTTCACCTACCGGAATCCGACGCGTTCGACCGACCCGCGGCACGCGGTGCCGGGTGCGCAGTCGGTCCTCGTCGGGGCGCGGTCCTACTTCACCGAACAACCGCCGGCGCCGCCCGGCGCACAAGGAAGGGTGGCGCGATACGCGTGGACCGACCACTACGCCGCGCTGCGCACAGGGCTCCGAGCAGTTGCCCGACAACTGCGTCACGACGGATGGCGTGCCGTTGCATTCGCCGACGACAACGCGATCGTCGATCGTGAGGTCGCGCACAAGGCCGGCATCGGATGGTTCGGGAAGAACGCCAACATCTTGTTGCCCGGTGCCGGTAGCTGGTTCGTGCTCGGTTGCGTGGTCACGACCGCGCCGCTGCCGCCCGCCTCGCAGACGTCACCGGACGGTTGCGGCTCGTGTCGACGTTGCATCGATGCGTGCCCGACCGGCGCGATCGTTGCTCCTGGCGTGATCGACGCTGGCAGGTGCCTCGCGTGGATCATCCAGAAACCTGGCGTCATGGATCGCGAGTGGCGTGCCGCGATGGGTGATCGGATCTACGGGTGCGACGACTGCCAGACCGTGTGCCCGCCCACCGTGCGGTTCGGCGCGAAGCATCAGCTGGCGCCCGCCGACATCGAGCCATGGGTGTCGTTGATCGAGATGCTGGACGCGTCAGACGACGAGGTGATGCGTCGTTGGGGTCGTTGGTACGTGGCCGGCCGCGAGCCACGCTGGATTCGACGAAACGCGTTGGTCGCGTTGGGCAACGTCGGCAGCGCGGACGATCCCGACGTGCGCCGGTGCCTGCTGCGCTATTTGTCGCACGACGACGCGATCCTTCGCGCGCACGCGGTGTGGGCGGCGCGCCGTCTTGGCCTCGACGCGCTCCTGCCGTCCGACGATCCGGATCCGGTTGTGGCCGTCGAGTTGACCGCAGCGCTGTGAAGCATCTTCTCGTCACCAACGACTTCCCGCCGAAGATCGGCGGCATCCAATCGCTCCTCTGGGAGTGGTGGCGGCGACTGCCACCCGATTCGTTCGCAGTCCTCACGAGCCCGTACGAGGGCGCCGCGGCCTTCGACCGCGAGCAGCCGTTCGTCGTCGAGCGCACTCGCGAGCCGGTGCTCCTGCCACATCCGTGGATGGTCTCGCGGATCAACGAGATGGCGGAACGGGTCGGGGCCGACCTCGTGGTCCTCGACCCTGCGGTGCCGCTCGGCCTCGTTGGGCCGTCGTTGCGCCTCCCGTACGACGTCGTGCTCCACGGCGCCGAAGTGACCGTTCCTGGACGGCTGCCAGGCGCGAAGCAGTCGCTGGCGTATGTCCTTCGTGGCGCTCGCCACATCATCGCCGCGGGGACGTACCCGGCGGTCGAGGCGGAGCGCGCCGCCGGACGCGCCTTGCCGATCACGATCGTGCCGCCGGGCGTCGACACGGAGAGGTTCCGGCCGTTGACCGTTCAAGAGCGCAACGACGCCCGTGGCCGCTTCGGGATCGCGTGCGACGCGGAGCTGATCGTCAGCGTCAGCCGGCTGGTGCCTCGCAAAGGTTTCGATACTGCGATTCGCGCCGCAGCGCTCTTGCGCGAGTCGCGGCCTCGCCTCGTCCTGGCGATCTCGGGTGGCGGTCGGGACGAGCAGCGCCTGCGGTCGTTGGCGGCAGAGGTCGGAGCACCCGTTCGCTTCCTCGGTCGTGTTGCGAACGATGAGCTACCGGCGCTGTACGGCTGCGCGGACGTGTACACGATGCTGTGCAGGAATCGATGGGCGGGACTCGAGCAAGAGGGTTTCGGGATCGTGTTCCTCGAGGCCGCCGCGTGCGGAGTCCCGCAGGTCGCCGGCGACTCGGGGGGCGCCGAGGACGCGGTGATCGACGGCGTCACGGGTGTGATGACCCGTCACGCGGACGACGCCCGTGAAGCGGCGCACGCCTTCGAGCGCTTGCTCGACGACCCTGCGCTTCGCCGTTCGATGGGTGAAGCGGGGCGACGGCGGGCGGTGGACGCGTTCGCCTACGACGGACTGGCCGAGCGGCTGGGTGACGCACTCGGCGTGCTGGCATGATGAGCCGCGAAATGGAACACGCCCTCGAGGAGCGACAACCGGGAAGCCGCGTCGTCGGAGTCGATCTTGCCGGTACCGCGGTGTTCGTCGCCGCGCTCGCGGTCGCGGTTCCATTTCGCACTCATCGATTCGCGCAGTTCCTCATCGGCGGCGTGTCGATGGTGCTGTTCGCGGTCGGTGTCGTCACGACGCTGTGGGCGTACACCCGCGCCCTCGACCGCTCCAGAGTCGAAGAAGTCGGCGTCGCGAACCTGTACCTGCTGACCGGTGACACTGCTCCGAAGGTCGTCATGCGGACGATGTCGTTGGCGCTCGGCGTGCAGGTGGTCGCCGCGATTGCAGGTGCCTGGATCGGTGTCGTCGGCCTCGACAAGGGTGACCTCAACGCTCTGGCGTTCGGCGTTCTGGTTCCGATGTTCGGCGTCGGGATGAACGGTGTGTGGGCTGCGCGTCACGGCTCTTACGGCCCGCGAATCGGCCGAGCGGTGTCACCGACAGATGAGAAGATCGACTAGAACAGAGCAATGGCTGAAACGGCGTCACAGACCACAACGATCGCAGCCCCGCCCGACCGGGTGTGGGCGATCGCTGCCGACGTCGAGCACTATCCCGACTGGGCGAAAGACGTCAAAGACGTCGTCGTGCGTGCTCGAGACGACCAAGGCCGCCCGACCGAGGTCGAGTTCAGAGCATCGGCGCTCGGACGCAGCACTCACTACACGTTGAGCTACGACTACAGCGATGCGCCGTCGGTGCTCGCGTGGAGCATGCTGCGCGGCGACATCATGCGCACGATCGACGGTGCCTATCACTTCTCGCCGATGGCGGATGGGGGAACCGAGGTGCGGTACGACCTCATCATCGACCTCGTCG
>DASWRR010000562.1:0-1581 GCA_036403055.1 Ilumatobacteraceae bacterium
CGAACGTCTCTCGCCCCTGTTAAACGCTTTCCGCGACCAGTGACCAGCGGAACCTCTCGTGGTCCCAAGTAAGCGAGCACGGCCGAGATCCCGGCGGCCACCTTCGCTTGACTGCGCCGCCGACGTCGTCGCCCAACTCATCCTGACCCAACAGCTTGACCGATGAACCGCCGACCGGCGGCAACCGAGCGGGGCGACGCGGTGCGGCGACGACGCGTCTTGGGCGGTGATTTGTGCCGAGACGATTAGCAGCCCAAGGCGTAGTTCAAGGCTGAGCAAACTCGCTGCATCGTGGTGTCGTCCAGTTGTCCGACCCGATGCGTGAGCAGCGTCTGCGTCACGGTGTGCACGCCGTCGCAGTTGACGGCTGACTCTCGTTCGAGTCCGATCGTGCCGCGATCCAGCAAGACCTCGGCCACGATGCCGCGGATGCTGGTGGTGATCTCGGCAACGGTGACGAGGACGCGAACGTCGATGACCTCGGTGCGGGTGAGCACGAGCACCGGCCGACGTTTTCGGCCGACTTGCGCGATCCAGACTTCCCCTCGCGTCATTCGTCGCCCCAGGCCTCAGCCTCGGACCAGAACGCGTCCGCTTTCTCAGGCTTTCTCTGGTAGGCCGAGCGGTCGGCCTTGGCCAGTGCTTCGCGAACCGCAGCTGCGACTCCTTGCCGCGCCGCCAGGGAGATGTTGATGTCTAGTTGGCGCGCCTGATCTGCCAGCGCCTCGTCAATCGTGAACGTCGTTCGCGTCGTCGTCATAGCATCCGATGCTAGCAGAAATAGATATCGTCTTAGTGATAGATCCACGCTAGCAGCTCTCTTCTCCTGCCCCGACGAACCTGCCGCCGGATGTCGAGCTTCAGACTCCTAAGCTCGGCCTGATCGGATCCCACGCCAGTTGGGCGTCGCAATTGCCATCCTGAGGGTGCACAAAAGGTGCACAGGATTTGCGACTACGCCGTACCACGGCAGCACGGACTGGAGCCGCAGACCACAGCACACTTGACGGACTTCAAGGACACTACAGACACACCAACTAGAAGATTTAAACCCCCCTCTTCTTCGGGAGGTGCGGGTTCGAACCCCGCCCCGGGCACTGCAAATAGGCAGTCAGAGGCGCTGGTTCGCGCAGCCACGCTTCTCGAGTGCCTTCAAGGCCGCACGATTCCTGCACGGACCTCTCTTCGATGGCGGTTTCGGACATCCTTCCGATGTGGTCCGAGATGCGCGGAGGTGATCGAATCGGCCGGCGCTTGTTCTGCGTGTTCGATCTGGGCCGAGGACACCACTTGCCTCGGCGTTCACTGTTCGGCGAGTGGATGGCCCTGCGATGCCGCGGCGGCGGGCGGTCGTGTCATCGACAGTCGGTGGCGACCTCGAGAGCGGCGCAGATCTCGCGCATGCGTGACTCGCTCAGCCGACCGATGCGCTCGACGAGCAACGCGACGGCCACTGACTCGACGGAGTCGAGGTTGACTGCGCTGCGACGGGGAACGGAATCCTCGTCAGGCTCCAAGGCGACTTCACTAGCCAGTCCACGAATCGTCGTCGTGCACGGCGCGATCAGGGCTCGGCGGAGT
>DASWRR010000563.1:0-12322 GCA_036403055.1 Ilumatobacteraceae bacterium
CAACTCACTGCGCCGGATTCGAAGGTGCAGGTCGTCGTCGCGCGACGGTGACATGCCCAGCGCATCCACGACCATCAACGATCGCTCGACCTCGTGGACATCGGGGTCGCCTCGGATCCTGAAGTCGAGCAGCGAACCGGGGTACTCGTGGCTGACCGCCGCGATCGTCCGAATCCCTGCGAGCCGGAGCAGCAAAGCGATCGGCAACGGTGACTGGTGCGCTGACGTGAAGATCGCGGCAGCGTCGAAGCGGCGTCTGGACAGATCGGCGACGAGATCGGCGATCACGGTCGGCCGAACCGGGTGTGGGTCGGCAGGAACCCAGGGCGCGTCGAAGACCATCACCTGGTTCACTCCTGGCAGTGCCTGCGCGGCTCCGGCGCCGATCGGTCCGGCCAAGAACGTGACGTCGCCGTGCTCTGCCATCGCCCGAACCGCCGGTCCCGTGAGCAACACGTCCCCAAGGCTGTCCATCCGAATTGCCAGCAACCGTTCGCTCACAAGGCACTTGTCTCCCGCGTGCCGCGGGTGTAGTCAGCGAACGAACCGCTCGCCGCTGTGACCTGCTCGAGCAGCCGATTCCAGTCATCGACGAAGCGCGCGACACCGAATCGAGACAGTGCGAACTCACGTGCACGACGGCCTGCGGCAGCTGCAACGTCCGGCGTGTCGATCAGCTCGCGCGCCCGTCGCTGCAGGTCGTCCGGCGACAGTCCGACGCCTCCGATGTCGGTCGGAAGGAGCGCGGACTCGGTCGTGGCCAGCACCACGACAGGCATGCCGAGCATCATCGCCTCGATGAGTGTGAGACCGAGCGACGTCCAGCGGAAGAGGTGGAGGTAGATGCGGCGGCGGGCCATCTCCCGGTGCAACTCGTGCTGCGGCAGATCGAGACCCTCGAACTCCTCGCTCTTCATCCCGAAGAGGTCGATGCGGACCTCGTTGCGCATCTCGAGCATGAGGTCGGTGCCGGCAACCCACGACCGGCGGCCCGGTTCGTTGATGACGACGGCCGCAGTGGGGAGGTCCCCGGTGTAGAGCGGTCCTGGGTCGATCACCCCGTGTTCGATCACCGCGGTCGGAGTCGAACCCGATTCCCACATCAGCGCGTTGAACTGGGTGACGTGTGCCAGCACGATGTCGTTGCGATCCGCCATCGGATGACGCGGCGCCGGCAGTGAAAGAGGTGTGTCGTGCTCGACGTACACGGTCGGCAGCCCTCGTCGTCCGGGCCCGAGCCACTGCTCCGCGAGCTCGAGATCGCGCGGACGCTGGAGCACGACCGCGTCGATGTCGAGATCGCCGATCTCCGCTGGTGTGACCTCGACGACCGAGGCCGGCCACGTCCACGTCCTGGCCCGACCCAACCCGTCGCCGTCGCGCGCCGGCACGACAGGCGTGTAGTAGGTGTGCGGGCCCTGGACGAACGCCGTCATCCAGGAGCCGTGGACGTGCCAGACGAGGAGGTTCACGAGACGCTTGTACCCACTTGTCGAAATGTGAAGTGCAAGTGACTCGTGCCGACGGTGGCTGGGTAGACACGACCATGAGTTGTGTGCTCGGCGTGAACGCCGTCTTCCACGATCCGGCTGCCGCATTGGTGATCGACGGCGAGATCGTCGCCGCAGCGGAGGAGGAGCGGTTCAACCGCCGCAAGCACGGCAAGGACTGCGTGCCGTTCTCGACGTGGGAACTTCCGCAGCACGCCATGCGATGGTGCCTCAAATCGGCCGGTGTGAAACCTGGCGATCTCGACGCCGTCGGATACTCGTACGACCCGTCGTTGTGCACCGACGAGGCGATCAGCATGGACGCAAAGATGCTCGGTCGACCCGGCTACTCGGCCGGTCCGATGCGAGCATCGTTCGACCCATGGGAGGCGCTGCGGACGATGTACGCAGCGCGCGCCGAAGAGTTCGCCGGCGACATCCTTCCCGGCCTCCCCTCCGGCGTCTTCCGCCACGTGCAGCACCACACCGCCCATGCTGCCTCCGCGTATCTCGCCGCCCCGTTCGGTGATTGCGCGGTCCTCGTCCTCGACGGACGCGGCGAGATCACCTCGCACCTTGCGGGTGTCGTCCGCGACGGCAAGCTCGACAAGTTGGCGGCGCAGGTGCTGCCGCAATCGGTCGGCCTGCTGTACGAAGAGGTCACTGCGCACCTCGGGTTCCGGCGATCGTCGGATGAGTTCAAGGTGATGGCGCTCGCCTCGTACGGCGATCCCGATCGCTTTGCGGATGCGTTCCGGCCGCTGGTGCGGGCGACCGGCAACGGGGGCTTCGCCGCAGGGCGGCTCGATCTCGAAGCACTCGTGCCGGCGCGCATGCGCGACGAACCGTTCGGTCAGGAGCACGCCGACCTTGCTGCCGCAGTCCAGCGTTGCACAGAGGATCTGATGCTGTCGTTGGCGCGGTGGTTGCACGACACGACGGGTCAGCGCAACCTCGCGATGGCCGGTGGTGTTGCGTTGAACTGCGTCGCGAACGGCCGGCTCGCCGCCGAGGGGCCGTTCGACGAGATCTGGGTTCAACCGGCAGCGGGAGACTCCGGCACGGCACTCGGCGCTGCGTTGTGGTGCGCGAACGAGCTCGGTGATCGATGCCGACCAATGCCGAGCGCAGCGCTCGGTCCGGAATGGAGTGCGTCGGAGATCGCGGAGATCCTCGACGAGGCCGAGGTCCGCTACAGCCGGCCCGACAACCTCGCGGCGACGACAGCCGATGCGCTCGTGTCGGGCGCAGTCGTCGGCTGGCACGCGGGCCGCAGCGAGTTCGGGCCACGCGCGCTCGGACATCGCAGCCTGCTCGTCGACCCGCGGCGCCAGGAGAACTTGCAACGGATGAACCAGATCAAGGGGCGCGAGGAGTTCCGCCCCGTTGCGCCGATGGTGCTCCTGGAGCGCGCCGCCGAGATCTTCGACGGCAAGATCCCGAGCCCGCACATGCAGTTCGTCCACCGAGTGCGCGACGAGTGGCGCGACCGCATCCCGGCCGCCATCCACGTCGATGGCACCGCCCGCATCCAAACCGTCGATCGAAGGCAGGAGCCGTTGATGGCCGCAGTGCTCGACGAGTTCGAGAAGCGAACCGGGGTGCCGGTGGTCATCAACACCAGCTTCAACACGGCAGGGCGGCCGATGGTGGACAGTCCGATCGATGCACTGGAGTGCTTCGGTGCATCGCCCATCGATCTCCTCGTACTCGCACCCTTTGCAGTTGCCCGCAAAGACCTCGCCGCGTGAGCGCCCGCTACGACATCGTCGTGCCGACGATCGGCCGCGAAAGTCTCGACACGTTGTTGTCCTCGCTCGAAGAGTGCGGCGCGACGCCGGGCACCGTCGTGATTGCTGACGACCGTCCGCAGGCGACTGATCGGCTCGCCGCGGCAACGCGCGAATCGTCATTGCGCATCGACGTCGTCAGCTCAGGCGGCAACGGCCCCGCCGCAGCGAGGAACGCCGGGCTGCGGCGCACGTCGGCGCCATGGGTCGTGTTCCTCGATGACGATGTCGTCGTCGGCGAGGCGTGGCACGACGATCTGGTGCGTGACCTCGAGGCAGCCAATGCGAACCCGGACGAACGGATCGGCGCGGTGCAGGCCGCGATACGCGTTCCTCTGCCACAACATCGGCGGCCGACCGATTGGGAGCGCAACGTCGCCCGGCTCGCCGACGCCTCCTGGATCACGGCCGACCTCGCCGTTCGCCGCGAAGTGCTCGAGCAGGTGGGCGAGTTCGACGAATCGTTTCGACGCGCGTACCGCGAGGACAGCGACTTTGCGTTGCGCATGATCGCGGCGGGATGGCGACTCGTCAACGGTCAGCGGGTCACGATCCATCCAGTGCGCCACTCGACGTTCTGGACGAGTGTTCATGCCCAACGCGGCAACGCCGACGATCAACTGCTGCTCGCCAAGCACGGCGCGAACTTTCGCGACATGCTGGCCGAGCCACCGTCCATCTTGCCGCAGCACGTCGTCACGACGATCGCGCTTGCGGTCGCGTTCATCCCGCGTCGATGGCGTGTCGTACGGCGAGCCGCGATCGCGCTGTGGTCGATCGCCACGCTGAGGTTCACGTGGTTGCGCTTGAGGAGCGGGCCGTGGACGCCGGACGAGGTGGTTCGGATGACAGCAACGAGCATCGTGATCCCACCGACCGCGACGTGGTGGTCGCTATACGGCCGCCGCCTGGTCCGCGCCAACGATCGCGCCGGCGTCGACAGCTGAGAGCTCGGCGTCGATCAGTTCGCACAGCAGGTGCACCGCGATCTGTTGGAACTCCTGAACGAGCGGCGTCGACCCTTGGTACGTCAGGACGTGGTCGCTGACGTCCGCGAGCGGGTTCGGGGCGGGCCCGGTCATCGACCAGCACTCACAACCGACTTCACGTGCCGCGGCAGCAGCAGCGAGCAGGTTGTTGCTGCGACCCGACGTGCTGAGCAACAGCACGACGTCGCCTGGCCGGGCGAGCGCTATGACCTGCCTCGCGAACACGTTCGCGAAGCCGTAGTCGTTGCCGACAGCGGTCAGCGTTGCCTGGTCGGCACCGAGCCACACACCGGGCAACGGTCGCCGTTCACCCTGGTACCTGCCGAGCAGCTCGCCCGAGAGATGGCTGGCCAACGCGGCGCTGCCGCCGTTGCCGGCGACGAACAGCGTCGCCCCCTCGCTGAACGCGTCGACGAGAGCCGAAGCCCATCGGGTCAGCAGATCGGCGCTCTCCACGACCTGGCCGAGACCGTCACGAACGTCGGCGATCCGCTGCTCGACCACCGAGCGCCCATTCGGGATCACGAAGACCTCACCAGTTGATGTGCATGGGCCAACACTCGCTCGTACGTGCCCAGCGTTCGGCGGGCGACCACCCGCCATGGGAAGTCGCGGCGAGCTCGAACGTGTGCGGTCCGGCCCATCGCGATGCGGCGGGCATCGTCCTCGAGCAGCGAGCGCCACGCTGCGGCGAGCTCTTCGGGACTGCGGGGTCGGACGAGGATCCCGGTCTCGCCGGGTTGCACCGTGTCGAGCAGACCGCCGACCGCAGATCCGATCACGGGCTTCCCGCAGGCCATTGCCTCGACGGGAACGATTCCGAACGGCTCGTACCACGGAACGGCGATGACAACGTCTGCCGAGCGCATCCACGCGGCGACGTCCGCCTGGGGGAGTCCTCCCGTGAACCGCACGCGATCATGAACGCCCCACGCGCGGGCGAGGCTGACGAGCCGGCGGTACTCGTCGTCGTTGGACAACTCGCTGTCCTGCGGTCCGCCGATGACGATGAGCTCGGTAGCGGGGACTGCGGCCAGCGCCTTGATCGCGTCGGCGATGCCCTTGCGTGGCACCAGCCGGCTGACGCACACAGCACGGCGCAACCCGGTCCGCGACTTGCATGCCCCGAACGGATGGAACATCGACACGTCGACACCGCACGGGACGACGTCGATCTGCCGGCCGCGGCCACCGATCTTGCCCAGTTCTCGGACCTCGTCGGTGCACGTCGCGACGATCGCGTCCGACTCGTCCAGGATCCGCCGCTCGACGCGGTCGCGTACGGCGACGAGCGAGCCGGAGTCGGGCTGGTGACGCTGTCGCACGACGCCGAGCGCGTGGTACGTATGGACCAGCGGTGTGGTCGTCGGTCTGGCGTTCAGCGCGGCGAGCCCCGACATCCAGAAGTGGCTGTGAATGACGTCGGGTGGTGTGCGCTGCCATTGAGCGCGGAGGTGATTGGTGAACTCGGGGATCAGTGGAAGGAGGTGGTCCTTCGAGACGGGTTCGGCCGGTCCTGCGGGAACGTGGCGAACGAGAACGCGTTCAGCGAAGCGGACGTCGTCGGGAGATGTGCCGTCGGTGCGGCGCGTGAAGACCTCGACGTCGTGGCCGAGCGCGGCAAGGTTCGTGGCCAGCGCACCGACGTGCACATTTTGGCCCCCTGCGTCGACACCACCGAGCGGGCTGAGGGGGCTGGCGTGTTCCGAAACCATCGCGATCTTCACGAATCGCTTGTTTCCGGGTCCGTCGGTCAGTAGTCACACGAGCACGGACCCGCGGGGGAATCGAGCGCATGCACCTCCTCCTGCAGCCACGCGGGGATCGTCCGGCGGCATCCAAGGGCACGTGGCAGCGCAGCTCCGACCCCAAGGAGTGCGCGGCGCTCGTTCGGCCCAGCCACCGAGGCGCGCGCCAGTGACGCGGTGCTGGCAATCGCCTCTCGCAACGGTCGGCGCATCCACGCCGTGACGACGCGATTCCTGAGCTGGCCCGAGGTGCGGTGAACGCGCCCGGCGTCCGAGCTCGTCGGATCGTGCCGGCACGCGATCTCGGGCACGTGGACCAGGAGCCACCCGGCCATCCGAAGATCGAGCGAGAGCAGTTCCTCCTCTCCGCCGATGTGCAGCAGCGGATTGAAACCGCCGACCTGCAAGAAGGCCGAACGCCGCACGATCGCACCGCAGGCCATGAACCCCATGACCTTGACGCCGGCAGGCCCAGGACCGAGGCGGGCTTCGCGGAAGTCGTGAACGATTGGATCGACGTCGCGACCTCGCGCGCCCATGTACACCGTCGCTGCGATCAAACCGACGGCCGGATGTGCGTCGAACACTGCCGCGGCCGCGCTCAACGCGCCCGGTTCCCACCATGAGTCGTCATCGGCGAACGCCACCAGATCGGACCGCGCCGCCAGCACCCCGATGTTGCGCGCCGCTGTCCCGACGCTCCTCGTGAGCCGGTGCACCTCGACGGCGTCGCCCAGCGCCGAACGAACGAGCTCGCTCGTCCGGTCGTGCGAACCGTCGTCCACGAGGATGACATCCCAGTCGTCTGCCAGGGCGACGAGGCGCGCCAGCGTGTCGACGATCCGGTTCGCCCGGTTCTTGCTGGCGACGACGATCGTGCCTCGTCCTCGCCCGGCTAACGGATCGGCGAACATACGTCGCAACGCATCGGTCGAACCCGACGGCTCCGAATTCGACGGCATCTCAGTGCTCCTACCCATGTCCCGAAGCGCCCCGACACCGGATTTCTTCACCAGAGCGTTCGTTTGTTTCGCCGAGCGGTCGGTGGGGTAGACGCCCGTTGCCTTCAGCAGTGAGGGTTGCAGGTCAGAGGAACCGACATGGTGGTCTCACGTACGCCTGGGGAGAACAAGCGGAGCGAATCACCGCGGAACGATCGGGCGGCTCGGCGAGCCGCCGTCGACCGCAGGTCGCTGACGATGGCGCATGGTGAACGATCGGGGCGTCGGGTCGTCGATGCCAAGACGGTGGACGGATGGTGTGCCGAGTACTACGCGACCCGCGACAAGGGGCTGCGCGACTCCATCGTGAAGGCCCATCAATGGCTCGTCGTGCTGTGCGCCCGCCGGATGGTCCGCCGGCGCGAACCCTTCGACGATCTGATGCAGGTCGGCAACATCGGGCTGCTCAAGGCGATCGACCGGTTCGATCCCGCCTATGGAGTGTCGTTCCACACGTTCGCATCGGCGACCATCATCGGCGAACTGCGCCGCCATTACCGGACCGTCTGGCAGGTACGCGTCCCGCGCAGCCTGCAGGAGCGGTACGTACTGGTGAACACGGCTGTCGACGACCTGACCAACGATCTCCGACGCTCACCGACGCCGCAGGAGGTTGCCGATCATCTGCGCATCGGACTGACCGAGGTGATCGAGGCGCTGTCCATCGGATCTGCGATGTGGGTCAGCAGCCTGTCGCCGACCGAGGACGCCGACGGCGTCCGCGAGAGCACGGCGATGGCCGTCACCGACGGCTCGTTGGATGCGACGAACGAGCGTCTCGCGGTGGTCTCGTTGCTCCAATCGTTGCCGCCGCTGCAACGGACGGTTCTCGTCATGAGTTTCTGTCAGGAGATGAAGCAGTCCGACATTGGTGAGCGATTGGGAATGTCGCAGCTCCAGGTTTCCCGTCTCATCCGTCGAGCGATTCGATCCTTGCGAATCATGCTCGAGACTGGCGAGGCGCGAAACCGCCATGACCTCCGGCCGTCGAGGGCCGTCGCCGCGACCTGAACGTCGAGGTCGGCGTGTTCGGCACACGTGGTTGAACCGAACTACGCCTGACCGACGAGGCAAGGTTTGGGCCTCATCAGCTACATAAATAGTCGTGTTCGCGCGGCCGGATTGTCAACATCTCACCGCATTTTCGCCGCCTGTTGAACACCCGAATGGGTGTGATTGAGCACTGGATGAATCGGGTAGGGAGGCCCCATGCCGACCTATTCACGCCGTCATTCGACCGAAACCGCCCTCCCGCTCTGTGTCCCCGATCTCGTCGTCTTCTCCCACCTCCGGTGGTCATGGGTCTGGCAACGCCCCCAACAACTCATCTCCCGTCTCGCCCAGTCGCACCACACCTGGTTCATCGAAGAGCCCTTGGCGGACGACGAGATCGACACGCCGACGATGCGCTGGACGAACGCGGGTCAGGTCACCATCGGTCAGTTGCACGTCCCGGGGCCGAGCCGCCACTTGGGTTTCGATGCCCCCGAAGCCGCGCACCTGTTCCAAGCCGTGGCTGCCACCGTCAAGGGCGAAGTGCCGCTGATGTGGTTGTACACGCCGCTGGCATATCCGGGCGCCCAGGCGATTCCGCATCGCACGCTCGTGTTCGACGTGATGGATGACCTTGCATCGTTCAAGGGAGCGTCGCCGCGCCTGCAGTCGCTGCACAGCGTCGTGCTCGACGAGGCGGACATCGTGTTCACCGGCGGGCGCTCGTTGCACAACTCGGTGATCAAGCGACGGCCGGACAACACCTACTTGTTTCCGAGCGGCGTGGAGACGGAGCACTACGCGCATGCCATGACCCTGCGAGAGCCGTCCGATCGACCCGTTGCCGGGTACGTCGGCGTGATCGACGAGCGGCTCGATCTCGACCTGCTTGCCGCGGTCGCCGATCGGCTGCCGACTTGGTGCTTCATGATCGTCGGTCCGGTGGCGAAGATCGACGAAGCCGACCTGCCGCGGCGACACAACATCGAGTACGTCGGGCCGGCCTCGTACGAGCAGCTCCCGGAGATCATGGCGAAGTTCCATGTCGCGCTGATGCCGTTCGCCTGCAACGAGGCGACGCGTTCCATCAGTCCGACGAAAACGCTCGAGTACCTCGCGGCGGGCTTGCGCGTCGTGTCGACGAGTGTCCCGGATGTCGTCAACGACTACGGCCATCTCGTCCACATCGCCGACGATCCCGACGCATTCGCGGACGCGTGCATCGAGGCGTTCATCGACTCCGACGATGCCCTCTTTCACGCCCGTTGCAAGCCGGTGCTCGAGTGGCGCCACTGGAACGGCATCGCCAACCGGATGGGACGCATCATGGCTGACTCCGAACGTGCGCGCATGGGGCGTTCGGCATGAGCGCGGGCCGCAACGGCAGCCCGCGAATCGTCATCATCGGGGCAGGTCCCACGGGCTTGGCCGCAGGGTACCGACTGCAAGAAGTGGGTCACGACGACTGGGTCATCCTCGAAGCGAACGATTACGTCGGCGGCCTGGCGACATCGTTCACGGACGAACACGGCTTCACGTTCGACATCGGCGGCCACGTGATGTTCAGCCACTATCCCTACTACGACCAACTGGTCGACCGGCTGATGGGTGGCGAGTACACGGAACTGCAGCGCGAGGCGTGGGTGTGGATGGAGCAACGGTTCGTGCCCTATCCGTTTCAGAACAACCTTCGTGACCTCGAGCCGAGCACCGTCTACGACTGTGTCGTCGGCCTGTTGGAGGCGCAACGCAACGCCGCGACGTCGCCGCCCGAGAACTTCTACCAATGGGTGCTCGCGACCTTCGGACAGGGGATCGCCGATCATTTCATGCTGCCATACAACTTCAAGGTCTGGGCGACGCCTCCAGAACTGATGAACCACATCTGGATCGGCGAGCGTGTGTCGGTCGTCGACATCCTCGGTGTGCTGCGCAACGTGCTGCTCGGCGAGGACCAGCGATCGTGGGGACCCAACAACACGTTCAAGTATCCGCTCAAAGGCGGCACTGGGCACCTCTACCACGAGTTGCGCAAGTACGTCGATCACAACCTGCACCTCAACACTCGGGTCGCCTCGGTCGACCCGATTGCCAAGGAGGTCGTGACGACCGACGGCCGGCGCTTCCCCTACGACATGCTGCTGTCGACCATGCCGCTCAACCGCTTGATCGGCTGCATGGAATCCGTTCCCGATGCCGTGAGCGACGCGGTCAGTGGCCTGCACTGGAGTGGCAGCCACATCGTCGGCGTCGGCCTCGACAGGCCGGCCGAGACCACGAAGAACTGGATCTACTTCCCGGAACCCGACGTGCCCTTCTACCGGGTGACATATCTGTCGAACTACTCGCCGTACATCACTCCGGAGCCCGACCAGACCCTGTTCCTCACGGAGACGTCTCGATCCGTGCACAAGCCGGAACCGGCTGACGACATCGTCGAGCGCGTGATCGCCGGCTTGGAGCGCACCGGGCTCATGCAGCCCGGGGATCGCGAGCGGATCGTCACGACATGGCGGTGCTCGCCAGACCAGACGTACCCGGTCCCGAGCACGACGAGAGACGCCTCCTTGGGGATCATCCAGCCGTGGCTGCGCGAGCAGGGCGTCTGGTCACGAGGGCGGTTCGGCGCGTGGCTGTACGAGATCGGGAACATGGATCACTCGGCGATGCAAGGGGTAGAGTTCGTGAACCATGTTTTGTGCGGGACACCTGAGACTGTCTGGATCCCACGCGGCGAGAGCGCAGCACAGCTGGTATGACACACGCCGGGCGGTTCCATGCGACAAGATCTTTCTGTAAAACGCTTCACCTTGATCCGTCAAAAGGGGCCCATCCTGCAGCCGCAAGTGCTGCAGGACACGAAGGATCCGTGCCCGGTGTTCGACGGCCGTCAGTGGCACATGTTCGGATCGGTGGGCAGCAGCACCGTCGAGCGATGGCACATCTTTCACGCTGTCGCACCCGAGATCGAAGGCCCGTGGACGGAGCTCCCGCCGTCTGAGCTCATCGGCGTGCAAGGAGATCATGTCGCTGCCCCCGGCCTGTGGTGGGACGGCGCATGGATGCACATGTTCGTGCAGACCGACCATGCCGCCCTCGGCGGCAAGATCGAGCATCTCGTCAGCGACGACGCCGGTCGAACGTTCACGTGGATCGACACGGCTCTCGCGTCGGCACCCGAGCTCGGTGAGGCGACGATCTACGACCCGCATCCCGCGGAGATCGAAGGCGTGCGCTACATCGTGTACTCCGGTGGTGCGAAGGTCGGAGCGCCCGACATCCACCTCGCGTGCAGCGCGAGTGGCTCGTGGCACGGCCCATGGCGGCGCCTCGGTCCGATCCTGCGACACGAGGACGTGCCCCATCACAACGTTCGCGACCAGCCGGGCTACGAGTGGGGACTCGAAGGCCCGCAACTCGTGCCGCTGCCCGACGGAACGGTGCTGTTGAACGCGGTGTGCTTCTTGCCGAACCGCGAAGCCGGAACTCGCCAGCGCGTCTTCTTCGCGGTCGCCGACTCGCCCGTCGGGCCGTACACGACGCTCGGCCCGATGTTGGAGCCGTTGATGGACGTGGCGTCGTGGGAGTCCGGTGAGAACGGTCATGCGTCGGCGTTCCTCGACGACCACAAGCTCATGCTGTTCTACCAAGCGCGGGGCAAGGGCTCCGATGCGAAGTGGCGGTACGGCGTCGCCGAGTTCTCCGTGACCTACGACGAACCTGCTGCCTAGTCAGCCGGCCAGCCGTCTCAACGGTTCGTAGACGGGATCGCCGGGTGCTCCGCCGCGCACCTCGGATCTCGGCGCGGGCTGCCAATCCCAATGCGACATCTGTGGCATCCACCCTTTGAGCCACGAGGCGACGGGTTCTTCGAAACGGTATGCGGGAAGCTCCGCGGCGGGCACGCCGTGCGCGGCCCGCGCGTACGACACCGACATCGTCGATGGATGTCGTCGTCCGTCGGCGCCGATCGAGAAGACGCCGACAGGGTCGACGTGACGATTGCAGTGCTGCAGCAACGAGTCCCAGTCGCAGGAGTCGATGAAGGGGAACCAACAGAACCCGCGGAGGTCGACGCCTGAGGCAGCCGCCTGCTCGCATTGCTCCAAGGTGTACTTCAACCACGTCGCGCGATCGCTCGGGTAGCCGCGAAGGTTGGTCTCGCCCAGCCAGACGGGCCGTTGATAGCGCTGCGCGTATTCGGTGATGAGCTCGGACAAGGCCGGCGGGCACGGTGACGGTGCGGAGCCTCCCGTCGGTCCGAAGTGCCATTGACAGTGCGCGTAGTAATCGAGCCCGACGACATCGATC
>DASWRR010000564.1:0-5676 GCA_036403055.1 Ilumatobacteraceae bacterium
CATCGCGCAGGATCCGCTGCTCGCTGCTGTCAAGGCCGGCCAAGCGTCCGCTGTTGACGACGAGCGTGCTCTCGCGCGCGAACAACGTGAGGTTGCCCGTCGCGATGACGGACGAGCCGGGCAGCGAACCAGACCGGGCGAACGACGACTCTGCGGCGCCAACGCTGCCATCTACACAGGTGCGCGGCCGCACGTGTTCAACGCGATCGTGCTCCGCGAGGGCATCGACGCGGCGCAGGCGCGAGCGTTGGTGAACGACGGCAAATGGGATGGGATCTTGAACCTCCCCGACGGCAGCAGCGTGATCAACGACGTCGGCAAAACGCTTGGATGCGTGCACGACCTGCCGTCGACCAGTGGTATCGACCTCGCCGCGCTCTGCCCGACCTGATCCGCGACCCGATCGGCGCGGAAGTAAGCCTTCGACGTGACGAAGGCCCACTGATACCGCGAATCCCCCGTTGTGAATCGTCAGTGACGAAATGCTGCGGGCTCGTTTCGTCACTGACGATTCACGAAGGACGGCGGTCGTGCGGGTCCCGCCCGACAGCCGGTGGCCGGCTCAGCCCTTCAGCAGGAAGGCGTTGGTTTGCGACCGCGAGGGATCGGTGGCAGTTGGGTCGAGGGCAGCAAACGTGAAGTAGATCTCGTCGGTCTTTCCCGTTGCCGAGTTGAAGCACAGGTAGTCCTTCGGTCTGTTCACCGCCAGCTTCTCCGTGCACCCCTTCTGTGTGACGTACAGCGTGTCGAGCTTGCTGTTGACGACGCCGGTCGAGTCGGTCGAGCGCACGACAGCCGTGGTCGACGATTGCGAGATGATCGTGCCGGGACTCGTGGGCAACGGATAGGCGGCGGGCCACGTACCCGATGAAGGCGGCGGCGATCCTGTTCCTCCGCCTCCACCGCCGCCTCCGCCGCCCTTCGCGATTGCGACACCACCGCCGAGGGCGAGGACCACAGCGAGAGTCGCGGCGGACAGATTCATTCGAGCGAGCTTGTTCACGGATTCTCCAGTAGTCGGTATCTCCGTCCCGCTGTTCCCAGACTCCGCCTGTTGAGGTCGCGATGGCCATTGGACGTTGGTGCTAGTACGCGACCTCCGACGAGAACGCGCGCCGCGCCTCAGCTGGCTTCGAGCGTCCGCTCCTCGACAGTGTTCAACACACCGCTCAAACCCGCGTACGCCATCACTCGATGCGTGAACGCCGAGGCGTTCGCGATCTCGAGGCGTCCACCCCCGTCTCGAAACCTCGTCGTCTGGACGAGCAGAACTTGGAGCCCTCGCGAGTCGATGAAACGCACGCCCGACAGATCGATCCTGACGCGCATCTTCGGATCCAGCAGATGGTCGAGAGCGCGCTGCAAGGCCGGGGAAGTATGCGCGTCCATCTCGCCACGTAACGCCACCGTGATCACTCCGCCCAACGACGTGATCGTCAGGTCCACCAACTCATCGTTCATTTCGCACTCCGCCTCGCATTGCCCGGCTGCGTTGTAACCGGGAGAACCGTGTGTGCACCGCCGGGGGGACGGTCCCGGCAGCGCCTCGCCGTCTGCGCGAAACCCCCCTCGCCTACGGTGAGCGAACAGCATCGCCGATCGGCAGGTACGCCGTCCATTGCCCAAACGACTTAAGTACGGCGGGCGTCGCCGATCGCCGCTCCCGGTGAGGACGACGACCGGCGACACCGGCGATCGACAACCCGTTCCATTGTCGACCACCGTCGGGATCGCTCAGTACCGTGCGACACGTGCCCATCGAACTGGTGAACGTCGGCATCGCCGTCCGCGACATCGAAGCGACGATCGCGTTCTTCACCGACCTCGGTCTGACCGTCGTCGGTCGTGACACGGTCAGCGGCGAGTGGGCCGACACCGCCGTCGGCTTGGACGGCAATCACGCCAAGATCGCGATGCTCCAGACTCCGGACGGCAATGGTCGCCTCGAGCTCTTCGAGTACATCCATCCCGACGCAATCGAAACGGAGCCAACCCGGCCCAACGAGATCGGGATGCACCGCATCGCCTTCTCCGTCGACGATATGGACGCTGCCCTGGAGATCGCCGCGACGCACGGGTACCACCCCTTGCGCGGCGTCGCGACCTACGAAGATGTGTACAAGCTGACCTACATCGACGGGCCCAGCGGCATCATTCTGATGCTCGTCGAAGAGTTGTGCTCCGGATCAAGTTGAGAACAACGGCTTGGAGACCCGGTCCGGCCTTACCGGCCAGTACACGTTGCGGGCTGAATACCGCGGCAGCGGGTCGGTTGCGGTCACGCCACGGTCGCTGACGTGCTCGGTGCATCGCTGACCATCCCAGTAACGGGCTTCGTGTTGTCGCGTCGGATCATACATCCGACGTCGCGCCGGCAGACTCCGCGCTGATCGTCGTGACATGCTCGGTTGGCGGCTCGAGGCGCGAGACGGTGCCGTCATCTTGTTCGAAGCGGGATCGACTCGTTGCACCATGTCGAGGCCGCGGTTTGTGATCCACACCGCGCCGACACCGACGCCAACCCACTCGGCGTGCCTCCGACCTTCACCGTGGCCAGAAGCCGGGGTCGAGCACGTCACGGAGGGCGAACGAACACACCGGCTCGCCGTTCTGCTGGACGCCAGTGACGACGAAGCCCACACCTGTGTAGAGCCGCCGCGCCGGCTCGTTGTCGGGGTGGAAGCTGACCACCATCGAGCGGCATGACGGGCGCGTCGCTTTGACGTGCTCGATCAGCGCAGCCATCGCAGCGCCGCCAAAGCCGCGTCTCTGCCGATGGACGTCAATCGCGAAATGGCGGATACGGCAGACGTCCTCGCTGTAGACGAGTGCGACCACACCGACAGTCCGTGCGCCCTCGTCCCTGAACGCAAGCGGCTCCCATTCGTCGCGTCTCGGTCTGAGGTACGCCTTGGCGAGAATCGTGAGCGCTACGGGCTGGTAGTCGGCGACGAAAGGCAGCTGCGCAGCCGTGATCTCGACGGTGAGCGCGTCAGTCCAATTGTGCTCGTCGATCGCGACGGACCGTCACCCGTTCCAACCGATTCGGCGGACTTTCGTCGCTCCTTGCCATCGGCGCACATTGCCTGATCGCTGGTCCGCTGTCCAGCACTCGGATCGGCAGTTGTCTGCGCGCTGCGTCAGCCGTCGGGCGTAGCTCACATGGCCGAGGTACACAACTGAGATTTGCCTTCTCGTTGGCAG
The DNA here is from genome assembly GCA_036403055.1 of Ilumatobacteraceae bacterium. Classification (GTDB taxonomy): domain Bacteria; phylum Actinomycetota; class Acidimicrobiia; order Acidimicrobiales; family Ilumatobacteraceae; genus JAENVT01. The sequence continues at coordinate 3,205 of DASWRR010000564.1, forward strand.
TCGTCATCGCGCGACTGTCAACCGATAGACGACACAGGGCCGGGCCCGCATTCTTGCAGGTCACCGGCCCTTTGTTGTGGTCGGGCTGACAGGATTTGAACCTGCGACCCCTTGTCCCCCAGACAAGTGCGCTAACCAAGCTGCGCTACAGCCCGCTGTTCGCGGAACCCTGCCTCGTGACTTCTGCGCAACACTTGCCGTCCTTGCGGAGGGCATCACGGAAATCATTTCGGCGCGGGGATGGTACTGGCCGCGACAGCACGACGGCAACGCCGCGATTGGTCAGGGCAGCAGCAGCACGTCATCGGCGACGACAGTGCCGGCGTCGTCGAAGTGATAAGCGACACCGATCGGCGCGCCGACCGTGAGCGCCGTCGGAGCGCACACGGTGTTGCCCGCGTAGAACACAGTTCCGGCGATGTCGACGGCGAACGTCAGGTCGGGACCCGGCTCCGGGTGCACCGTCACCTCGATCGACGTCCCTCCGACACTCGTGATCGTTCCCGTCGACTTGGCCGTCGGGCCGGGGGCCGGATTGCCCGCTACCGGCTTCGTGTCGGGACTGGGGACGAGGTCGGTCGTGTCCTTCTGCGATTCGGTCGCACCAGCCTCCGGTTTCGCGTCGTTGGGATCCGCGTTGCTCCGGTCGGCGATGTCGACGAACACAACGTGATCGGCACCGTCACTGCCGACCGTCGTCGCGATGCCGACCTTCTGGCCGACGTGCAATGCCGGCGGCGGTTCGAGCGGTGTAGTTCCGTCGACCCACACGGTTGCAGCCTCGACCGTCGCAGCGTCAGGCGTACGCATCGGGACCTCCGGGTGATCGCTGCTGAACGTCAGCGTAGGGCCGTCGATCGTGAGGATGGTGACGACCGCTTTGAACCCGACGGTGACGGCGCCGTCCCCACCTTCTGACGCAGCCGTCGCCGCGTTCTTCTTCGCAATTGCGGCATCGGGTGTCTCCACGGGAGCGCGCAGGTCGGCCAGCACAGTCGCGCAATCCGGCAACGCTCGCGCCGGCGGCGCCGCGGTTGTCGTCTCTGCGGTCGACGCGGCGAGGCCGCTGTCGTCGGGGCGCTGATCGCGAACGACGACCAAACCGCCGAGCACAGCGGCCACGCTCGCGCCGGCAACGCCGGTTCGCGCGACGGCGCGTCGACGGTTGTGCATGGTGATTCGTCGCCGCAGGCTGACGAGGTCGAACGATTCGTCGACCGTCGAGGCAAGTGAGTGCAGTTGTCGGGATAGATCGTTGTCGATCATTGTTGGCTCCAGTTCGTGGACATGTCGGAATGTGTTCGCATCATCGGCCGCCGCGTCGAGGTCATTGCTCGGGGCCCGCGTCGAAGTCGATGGAAGTACGAAGGCGGGCAAGCCCTTTGGCGGTCTGGCTCTTGACCGTGCCGATCGAGCAGCCGAGTGCGGCAGCGGTCGCGGCCTCGTCGAGATCGAGGTAGTGACGAAGCACGACCGCGGCGCGCTGTCGCCTCGGAAGGTCGGCGAGCGCGCGACGCAATCGATCGCGATTGTCGACGGCGCTGATCGCATCGCGTTCGGCCACTTCGGGCAGAGCGCCGTTGGCGACCTCGCCATGCCACTTACGACGACGCCAACTGATCGCGGCGTGCACGACGGCAGCGCGTACGTAGGGCAGCGGATGACCGTTTGCGACGACACTCCCCCATCGTCTCGAAACCTTCACGAGTGCGTTCTGCACAACATCTTGCGCCGAGCCCGCATCGCCGACGATGAGAAACGCGCAACGAACGAGCGTCTTGCTGTGCGTGAGAACGAAGACATCGAACGACTCGAACGGCCGCACGACCGCGGCCTCGCCCTCGTCGGTGCCATCGTCACCGACGCCGCTGTCGAACCGAACGAGGCGAACCTCAGCCATGTCGGCATCGACTCGGGCGACGGGTTGCGAGCTCACTGATCATGTACACGCCGCGACCATGCGGAAAGGTTGCCAGCAACCGCGTATGCGGCTGGTCGTCAGGCGCGAGCGTTGACCTCGGCGTCGACGTTCACCCATCGCTGGAGCACATCCGTGGTCGACCTCGCAGGCCGAGGTCTGCCCAGGAGGAACCCCTGCCCGAACTCGCATCCCATCTCGAGCAACGAGCGAAGCTGACGCTGGTCTTCGATGCCTTCGGCGACGATGTGCAGACCGACGGCACGTCCCAAGTCCATCAGGCCTCGAACGAGCTGCGGCCGTTCGCCTGGAGCGCCCAGACCGAGAACGTAGGACCGATCGATCTTCAGTTCCGTGATCGCGAAACGTCTGAGGTAGGACAACGACGCGTTGCCGGTACCGAAGTCGTCGATCGACAGTCGAACACCGAGTGCCGCGAGCGCCGTCAGACGATCGTCGACGGCGGTCTCGTCAGCGACGACCTGAAGGTCCTCGGTGAGCTCGAGCGTCAGTGCGGCGGGCTCGAGACCGGCCGACGCCAGCGCATCGCGGAC
>DASWRR010000565.1:0-4206 GCA_036403055.1 Ilumatobacteraceae bacterium
TGCACCTGCCCCCGCAGTACCTCGCTCCGCCGGGATACATGGACTACAAGAGCATGGTCAACTTCTTCACCTCCGGAATGCTGGAGTACGCCGACTACACGGTCGATCTCAAGCCGTTGTCGGGACGCGACATGATCGAGAAGGGCTTCGCCGTGGTCGGGAGCGCCGCGACGGTTCGCGAGCAACTCGAGGCGTTGGTCAAGCGGCTGAACGTCGGTCATCTGATGACCGTTCTCCAGTTCGGCTCGATGCCGCACGATCTGGCGATGAGGAACATCGAACAGTTCGGGCGCGAGGTTCTTCCCGGTCTCCAGACGATCTGGCAGGACAAGGGGTGGGAGAACCCGTGGTGGCCGGCGGCGGCCAAGGCTTCGGTCGCAGCCTGACGGCTCACGCGCTGCATTGACAAAGTTCGCGACGATGGTTCGAGGGAGGAAACGCCAATGGTTTCGACAAGGGTAGAGACGGTACCGGTCAAGCATTGTGACTTCGAGGCGAAGGTGAAGGTGGGCGGAAGCGGTCCACCGGTCGTCTACCTCCACACTGCCGGCGGCCCATTCTGGGACGGCTTCCTCGACCTGCTCGCGGAGGAGCACACCGTCTACGCGCCCGACCACCCCGGCACCGGCGATACGGATCGCGATTCCATCTACGGCGTCGACACGCTGTGGGACCTCATCCTCATCTACGACGAACTGCTGGCGTCGCTCGGGCTCTCGTCCGTGCCGGTGATCGGCAGCTCGTTCGGCGGAATGATGGCCTGCGAGCTTGCCGCGCACAAACCCGAGCGAGTCAGCAAGATGGTCCTGTTGGACCCGATCGGACTGTGGCGCGACGACGCCCCGGTAGCGCGATACATGCTCCTCCCGCCTGAGGAACTCGCGGCGACGTTGTTCCACAACCTCGACGCGAAGCCGGTCCAGGACTTCCTGACGATGCCAACCGATCCGAAGGAGCTGGGCATCAGGATCGCCGAGTCGGTCTGGGCCCTCGGTACGACCGGCAAGTTCGTCTGGCCGATCCCCGACAAGGGCTTGAAGAAGCGCATCCATCGCATCACTGCTCCCACCCTCATCATCTGGGGACGCCACGACAAGCTGATCTCCTCGGTCTACGCCCAAGATTTCGCTGACCGGATCCCGGGCGCGCGGGTCGAGATCATCGAGGAGGCCGGCCACGTACCTCAGTGGGAGGCATTGGAAAAGGTCGGCCCACTCGTCACCGGGTTCCTCGACGCCGGCTGACACGCAACGAGGGCTCGTCGGACGCGGCGACTGTCTCACACCACGACAAACTGCCCCATCATGCCGTTGTCCTCGTGGTTGAGGAGATGGCAGTGGTACATGTACGGCGTCATCGGGTCGGCAAAGTCCGTGAAACGTATGATCAGGCGCACCGTCTCGCCGGGGCGGGATGTTCCTTTGCAACTAGCGCAGATGTGCACCGGCATCATCAGCGGCGGTTGTGAGCCGAAGCCGAACCGCTCCTGAAAATCGACTAAGAAACGTGGCTTCGCTTGTGCTGCAGCGCTTCGCAGATGTTTGATGCACGTGACCGCGCGTCAGCATTGTCTCGAGCAACTCGCGGCTCACTGGATGTCGAGCGAACTCAGGAAAGGGGACCCCGTGAATGCCTGGCTGTGGTACGTGACACGAGCGACCGGCATTGTCGCCACCGTGCTGATGCTGGCGTCACTGGCGTGGGGATTTCTGTTCTCTGCTCGCGAGACCGGAACCCGGCTGCGACCGGCATGGTGGTTGGACCTTCACAAGGGTCTTGGTGGGCTCGCATTGGTCTTCACCGTCGTGCACCTCGTCACCGCATTCGCCGACTCTGATCTTGGGGTGTCCCTCGCCACAATGCTCGTCCCTGGCGCTGCCGATACGACGACGGCTGCGTTCACGTGGGGAGTGATCGCTTTTTACGGTCTCGCCGTCGCGATCTTCACATCGTGGCCGAAGATGTTGTTCCGTCGTCGAACGTGGCGAATGGTGCACCTGCTGTCGGTGCCGGCGACAGCCCTTGCGTGTGTTCACGCGTATCAGATCGGTTCCGACGCTCATAGTGCGGCGTTCCGGATCCTCATGCCGGTCGCCGTCGGGTGCGCCGTGTATCCGCTTGGGGTTCGTGTTGTGGGGCTGGCATTGTCGAAGTCTCAGCGAACTCCAAGCAACAATTAAGGCTTCTCTCATGCGGCGGGCGCTGAATGGTGGCATGAACACTGAATCTCAGAGCGTGTTGCCTCCGCCGAATCCAGTCCCATCGACAGAGATCGCCCAAGACATGCAAGCGCGCCTGGCTCGTCTCAGTGCGCGTCGCGTCGCACCGGACCAGCCGGCAGCAACAGGACGGACCACTCCAGCGATGAACCCTCGACGCAAGCGACACGCAGCGAAGCGAAGCCGCGCCGCCGCGGTCATGATGAGCGTCGCGACAGCCGCCGGCCTGTCTGCCTACTTCCAGCACGCCGACAGTGCCGCAGCGTCGAGCAGTCCGAACACGTTGACGGGCGTCGCCACGGCCTCCGGGACGGGGGCGAGCACCGCGACTCCGGCGAGCACAAGCGCGTCCAGTTCGACGGCGACCACGGCTGGCGCCGTCACGAGCAGCAACTCGACCGGCGCGACCGCCACCACCGCCACGACTGCTGCATCGACACTCGCCGACGGGACGTACACCGGCGCGACGGACACGAACAAATGGGGCCCGGTGCAAGTCCAGATCACGGTCGTCGGCGGAAAGATCACCCAAGTCGCAGCCGTCCAGACTCCGACAAGTGACAACAAGAGCGTGTCGATCAACGCGCGAGCCACGCCGACGTTGGCCAGCGAAGTGTTGTCGGCGCAGAGCGCCTCAATCGACACAGTCTCCGGGGCCACGTACACGAGCGACAGCTACAAGGTCTCGCTCCAGTCCGCAATCGATCTGGCCCGAGCCACCGCCGTACAGGCAGGCGCCACGGCGTGAGCACGTCCCAATCGAGCGAAGACCCGGAGTCAGCCACACGACGCAGTCGCGGAGGCATCACCCACGTCGAACTCGTCATGGGCATGGCCGTGTCCATCGACATCCGAGACCAGGTGTCTCGCGACGCGCTCGACGAAGTCGTGCGGTGGCTACACCACGTCGACGACACGTACAGCACCTACAGGCCCGACAGCCCCATCAGTCGCTTCGGGACTGGGGACGCCACGCTCGAGGAAATGAGCGACGAGATCCTGTCCGTGCTTGCGCTCTGCGAGGAGCTCTACGAAGACACCGGCGGCGCATTCGACGTCTTTGCCGTTCCGGCACCGAATGGCAGCCACTTCGATCCGTCCGGAGTCGTCAAGGGCTGGTCCATCGAACGCGCCGCCGAGATTCTCGAGCGGAACGGCGCCTCCAACTTCTGCATCAACGCGGGCGGCGACATCGCGATTCGCGGGAATCCTCAGTCCGGCGAACCATGGCGGATCGGTGTCCGTCACCCCGACGAACCCACCAAGACCGCGACCGTTCTCGCGGCTGCCGGACGGCTCGCCGTAGCAACGTCGGCGACGTACGAACGCGGCGCGCACATCATCGATCCCTCGACCGGCGAGCCGACAGCCGACCTGGCGAGCGTCACGATCGTCGGCCCAGACCTCACGTACGCAGACGCATACGCGACTGCCGTGTTCGCGATGGGTATCGAAGGACTCAACTGGCTGGTCGAGCGGCACCCCGATTACGCCGGGTTCGTCATCACCAGAGCCGACACGGCGTTGTCCACCTCGAACCTCGTCGAGTACCGCGTCAGCTGATCGCCTCGGGCGGTTGGTCACTGACAGCAACGAAGCGAGACGCCCGCCTGTCGAATGTCGGCTGACGCGTCGGAGCCCGCTCGATCGAGCGGGCTCCTGAACGGTTTTGGTCGGCGAATTGAAAGGTCACACGGTGGGCGTCGCCGTCGCATCCGTTGAGTCGTCGGCGTGGTCGCCGTGGTGACCGCCGTTGTGGCCGCCTTCGACGTGTGTGTCCAAGACGGTGGCGTTGCCTGCGTCGATGATCACGTCGTACTCGCCGCCCGCGGTCGCGGTGACATCCACGTCCCACACGACGTTGCCGGCGACGCTCTTCAGTTCAGCGGTGCCTGCCGTTCCGGGCGTGTTGGCGATGGCGGCGGCGATCGCTTGATCGGACGTCACGGTTGCGACCGCCTGGAGCTGAGCATCGGTCGGCTTCGAT
>DASWRR010000566.1:0-9555 GCA_036403055.1 Ilumatobacteraceae bacterium
GACCGTTGCGGCCACGACGTCGACCGAGGCAACCACGACGACAGAGTCAACGACCTCCACCGAGGCGACGACCATCGCTGCTGCGGCAGCCCCCGTGTTGGCCGACGACACCAGCACGTCGATCGAGGTCGAGGCCACCGACGATGCAAACGACGCCACAGCGACGAGCGACGACGCGAACGAGGCAGACGACGACGCCAACGAGACCGAGGACGCGAACGACGACAACAACAGTGCCCCGGGCAACGTCACGAGTGGTCACGACGACTTCGACGACGGTGGAAGCGGCAGCGGCCACATCGGCGGCAACCACGATGGTGGCGACGACTGACTGCAATCTGCTGAAATGAACGGTCGGTGAAGACCGACTGGAATCCGGTGCTGCGAGCCGAGTTCGACAAGCCGTACTGGGGCGAACTGCAGCAGTTCGTCGCCGACGAGCGATCTCGGCACACGGTCTTCCCACCTCCGGATCACGTGTTCGCCGCGCTGCATCTGACGCCGTACGCGGCGACACGGGTCGTGCTGCTCGGCCAGGACCCGTACCACGGACCGAGCCAGGCACACGGCCTGTGCTTCTCGGTCCGTGACGGCGTTCAAGTCCCGCCATCGCTGGCCAACATCTACAAAGAACTGCACGATGACCTTGGCATCGAGACCCCGTCACACGGCAATCTCGAGTCGTGGGCCCGCCACGGCGTCCTCATGCTGAACACCAGTCTCACCGTGCGGTCCGGCGCGGCGGCATCGCATCAGGGGAGGGGTTGGGAGATCTTCACCGACGAAGTGCTGCGCAGGGTCAACGACAAGCCGCATCGAGTCGTGTTCATCCTGTGGGGTTCGCACGCCCGCAAGAAGAAGGCACTGATCGACGCGTCGCGACACACAATCATCGAGTCTGCCCATCCGTCGCCACTGAGCGCGCACAACGGCTTCTTCGGCAGCAAGCCGTTCAGCCGGGCGAACGCGGCGCTGATCGAGGCCGGTCTCGCGCCGATCGATTGGCGTTTGCCGCTGTAGCGCGAGTCGTCAACCGGCAGGGCTTGGATAGCTGCCCGGCGCTTCGCCCGGCGGCGGCGAGGCGTAGATCGCGACTGCGCCATTCGGGTCGAAGAGCTTGTCGCTCGTCGGCCATTGGCCGGGGAGGTACCGCTTTCCGCCGTCGACGTACTGATACATGCCGACGCCGTCCTTGCGGATCTCGTCGGGCCCGGCAACGGTCGGGTCCCACCAGATCTCGGTCGCGTCGTCGACACCGAGGTAGTCCTTGTCGGGCCAGTAGCCATGCTCGCCGTACGACAGGAACGGCTGGCTGATCACGAGACCATCCGACGTGCCCGGCAAGGCCATGAGCGCATCGCGGAACGTTTCGGGTGTGAGGTCCGGACCGACTGCTTGGACACCGGCGAAGAACAGTGCCGGGTTCGGCGCGATCACGCCGATCGAACCGTCTGCAGGCGGGTCGACGCCGGTGAACCACTTGTACAAGAAGAACGCCCCGATCTGGTCCGACGGCGTGCGCGCCGCCAGTTGCGTGACGCCGAAGGCGTGCTGCCACTGCGCCTGGTCGTACGTTCGGGCGAACGCGGACACGTCGACCAAGGTGCTGGCCGCAACGACCCACTCCGGGAAGTACTCCTGCGCCGTTGCCTCCTTGGTGAAGTCGCGCGGCGCGACCGGGTCGCCGTTGAACACGATCGTCGTCACACCTGCAGCCTTCATCCTGGTGATGACCTGCGTCGCAGTTGCCTGGATGGTCGCGGGATCGAGTTGATATGCAACGACATCTGCGAACGGCGAACCCGCCGCCTCCATCGCGGCTGCGAACGAATCGGCGAGCTCCTTCGACGCTCCGCTGCTCTCCAGATAGAGCAGACCGAGCTTGCGTGGTTGGTTCTTGACGGCGTCGCCGCCATGGCTCGCGTTCTTTCCGATGATCTGCTTCGTCAGGAACTCGACGACATGTTGTTGCTTTTGCAACGGACTGCCGTCCAGACCCCACACGTACGGATCGCGATCCGTGTAGAACTTCGCCGGCTGCCCGGGCGTGCAACCGATGCACACCACGTGACGGGCCGCGAGCTCGTCGGCGAACGCGCTCGTGAGCGCCGGTCCGCCGAACACGGCGAACGGCTTGTACTGCAGTGCGATCTGCGCGGCGTCGGCCCGCGCCGCGACCTCGTCCGTCGCGTTGCCGGTGCCCTCGTACGTGATCAGGTTGACCTTGCGGCCGTACAGCTCGTAGTACGTCTCGTAGTAGCGGACGAGCTCCTTCATCGTCGCAAACTGGTCGCCGTTCGTGTCGTCGACCTTCACCGCGTCCGTGATGTACGCAATGATCGGATCCGTTTCCTGACCCTCGTAGTAGACGATCGTGATGTCGCTCGCGGTCACACCGGGTGCAGTCGCCCCGCCGTTGTCGCCGGTGAACGGCGCAAAGCACGGTTGGGCGAAGAAGTCGGGTACCGCGAGCTTGCCCGTCGATGTGTCGCAGCGCGCACCCCAGTCGATCGAGCCGGCGTTGCCCTGTTCGGTCGCTCGAGCGAACGTCAACGGGAAGGTGACAGGCGCGGGCGCCGCCGTGGCGCCGACCGATGTCTCCGAGGTGGCAGCAGTGGCTGGAGCGGTACCCACTGCAGTGTCGGACACGACGGTCGATGTGATGCCGATGGTCGCCGTCGTCGTTGCCGCGCTGGAGTCTTTTCCGGAACCACGCGTGACGACGACGAGACCGACGATCAGCGCGGCCAAGGCCAGCACACCCGCGATCGGTCCCCATCGCCTGAGCTGGCGACTGCGATCGGCGCCCGTCGAGCTCGCTGGCTGCATGTCGCTACCCCCTGGTGCCGGAGCGCTGACACGCTGCAGCGTTGTTCCCGATGTAGCTCTCTACCACGTCGGGATGCGTCAGCACGTCAGCCGGCGCACCGCTGGCGATGACCTCACCTTGATCGAGCGCGATCAGCCGATCGGCGATCGACGAGATCAGCGGCAGATCGTGTTCGATCACGAGGAGACTGGCACCCATCTCATCGCGCAGCCGGAGCAGCACCGGCGCCAACGCCTCGACTTCGCGTTGGGCGATTCCGCTCGACGGCTCGTCGAGGAGCACGACAGTCGGCCGATGACCGACCAGGCAGGCGAGGTCGACGATTCGGCGCGTGCCGGTCGACAGCTCACGGATGAACGAGTTGCGATACGCCCCGAGGTTCATCACGTCGATCAGCTCGTCGACGCGTCGGGCGGTGCGTTCTTCGTCGTCGAAAACCGTCGGCAAGCGCAAGGCCGCGGCGAGCACGCTGCGTTGAGTGGTCCAGCGCTCGAGCGCGACCGACATCGCTTCAGAGACCGTCATCTCGGGGAACAGCCGAGCGTCCTGGAAGCTCCGGCCAAGACCCTTTCGGGCGCGCTGCGTCGCAGTATCCGACGAGATGTCGTGCCCGTCGAGAACGACGCGACCGCGATCTGCTGACACGTACCCACTCACCAGATCGAACAGCGTCGTCTTGCCGGCTCCGTTGGGACCGATCATCCCGACGATCTCACCCTTGCCGACGTCGAACGAGACATCGCGGACCGCGTGATTGCCACCGAACGACTTCGTGATGCCGGACGCGGCGAGCGCGATCTGGTCGGTGCGCCCCGCTGTCGCCGGTGCTGGCGCTGATGGTTCCGCAATGTCGGTCAGGAAGACGGACCGCAAGAGGTCGGGCCGGTTCAAGAGGTCGGCGGTGAGGCCGGAGAACCGAATCGTGCCGCGCTCCATGAAGTACGCGCGCTCGGCCAACGCGAGCGCGACGTTGACGCTCTGCTCGACCAGGATCACGGCGACACCGTCCGCCGCGATCCGGCGGACCAACGGCAGCAACTGACCGACCACCACGGGTGCGAGCCCGAGCGACAGCTCGTCGATCAGGAGCACACGCGGCTTGGCGATGAACGCCATGCCGAGCGCGAGCATCTGCTGCTGACCGCCGCTGAGGTCCGCGGCCGGTTCCGACAGTCGTTCGCGCAAGACGGGAAACGTGGTCAACATCTCCTCGACGGCCGCTTTGGCGTCGTGGCGGCGGTCGCGCGTCCACCCCGCCAGCCGTAGGTTCTCACCGACCGTCAGCGATCCGAACACACCCTGGCCACCCGGCATCTGGCTGATGCCGAGACCGGCGATCTCGTTCGGCGGTGCGTGAGTGATGTCGCGGCCGTCGAGCACGATGGCGCCGCGGTCCGCCTCGACGACCCCGCTGATCGCCTTGAGCAACGTGCTCTTGCCGGCGCCGTTCGTCCCGAGCAGCGCGACGATCTCGCCCTCCTTGATGTCGATGTCGACACCGAAGAGCACCTGCCGTCCGCCGTACCCGGCGTCCACTCCGCGGACCAGCAACAGATCCGCCTGACCGTGGCGGCGTTGGTACAACGCTTCGCTTCGCGCGGCCGCGGCGCGCCACACCTGGGCGATGTCCGCGTCGATCACCGACCCGGCGCTGCCGAGAATGAAGCTGCCGATGATGAACAGCGGCACGAGCACGAGCAGGCCCCAACGGATGCCGACGTGGCCCGAGATCCAGCCGATGATCGGCAACACGATCAATCCTGGGATGACCCAGAGCGAGGCGACCGAGAAACCGGTGGCCCGTGCTCGCGGCGGGATCGCGAGCGACAGGGCGACGAGGATGCCGGGGCCGAGCATCGCGAGCGATGCCGAGATGACGCTGTTGACCGCGACCGCCACGACGATGTTCGGAGCGAGCGCGAACCCGATCGCGGCAACCGAGGTGGCGATCGCCACTTTGGCAAGGAACCGGATCAGACCGCGCATGTCGGCCAGGAAGCGGCGGGTCACGATCCGTGAACCGACGACGAGACCGACGAGTTGGAACGGCTCCGCGATCGCCGACGCGATGCCTCGGGCGCGGTCGTCGAGCCCGAACTCCTGCTCGTAGAGCAGCGAGGCCAACGCAACGAAACCGATCAACGCCGTCGCGAGGAACGGGAGGCTCCACCAGATCCGCCGCAGGCTCTCGATCTTCTGAACGGTTCGCCAGCTCTCCGCATACGACGGTGGCGTCTCCTCCGTTGCGATCACCTCGTCGCTCGCCCCCATCGCCTGTCGCTCCCAGCGGCCGCGCACCGGCTCGCGCAGTCGCAGCGCGATCACCGCGAACACCATGGTGGGAATCACGAACACCAGGAATGGCGCGCGCCAGCCGAACGCGTACGCGAGCAGCCCGGCGGACAACGGGCCGACGAACGAACCGACCGCGTTCGCCGCCCGGTGCGTGCTGAACACGCGGCTGCGCGACTCGATCGGGTAGTAGTCGGCGAGAAGCGAATTGTGCGTCGGATCGATCACCGCCTTGCCAACGGCGCTTCCGCTGCGAGCGATCGTCAGCACGATCACGCCGGTCGCCAGTCCGGTCAACCCACTGAACAAGGCCCACACGACCGCGCCGGCGATCGCAAGGGGGACCCGGCGAGAGCGATCCGCATATTGCGCGATGGGCACCTGCAAGGCGAGCGCCGCAACGGAGACCAGCGCCACGAGACCGAGGATCTTGGTGTTGTCGAGATGGAACTCGTCGCGGATGTTCGGCAGCAAGATCCCGAACGCGGTGCGGTCGAGCTCGTCGACCGCGTTGAGGCCGAAGAGCACGACGAGCGGGAACGTCGCCTCACCCGCACATATCTCGCCGAGCCACCCACTCGGATGGCGGCACGCGGCGAAGAACTTGCCCATCACGCTCGCGGCTCCGCCGGCACAGACCGGCGCACGAGCAGGCGAACGACGACATCGCGGACGGTCACCCACAGCCCGCCGAGCCCGCCAGGAAGGATCAGCAACACCAGCAGCACGCCGCCGCCGGTGGACAACAACTGCCAGTCCGGTGACGTGATGAACCAGCGAATGCCTCTGAGGTAAACGGCGCCCAGGATCCCACCGCCAAGTGAGCCGAGGCCACCGATCACCGCGGACGTGAACACACTGAAGCTGTCGCCCGTCCCGTAGCTCGTGACGCTGAACGATTGGTTGAGGTGCGCGAACAGCGCGCCGCCGATGCCGGCGAGGACACCGGAGATCACGAAGGCAGTGAGCTTGGCTCGCACCGCGGGAACGGAGTAGCTCTGTGCGGCCCGCTCGTTCTCGCGCACCGCGATGATGACGCGGCCAGTGCGTGAGCGGCGTATCCCGCGAGTCCCGAGGAACGTCAGCGTCAGCACCGCCAGCGAGTACATGTAGTAGCGGATGGGTGTGTCGAGGCGGATCTGCCCGAACAAGGGAGGGCGCTCGAACCGTGAGTCGCCGCGAGGGAACCAGCCGAAGAAGCGGTCACTCAGCAACCACTGCTCCGTCGCCAGCCCGAGGGCAAACGTGGTGACCGCGAGGTACAGACCGCGGAGGCGCAACGCTGGGACACCGACGGCGAAGGCAACGACTCCGCCGGCACATCCCCCTATCAGCAACCCGAGCGTGAGATCGACGTGCCAACGAGATGTGCATGTGGCGCTGACCGCGGCGCCGATCCCGACGATCGCCATCTGCCCGAGCGAGATCTGACCGGCCCACCCGGTCAACACGACCAAGGACAATCCGATGATCGCGAACGCGAAGATCGCCGAGGCCTTGATGATGTAGTTGACGTCGAGCACGAACGGAGCGCCGATCACAGTGACGCCACCGATGAGCAACAGCGCGGCGCGCACGATGCGAACACTCGCGTTCCGACGATCGGCATCGGCGAGCGGTCGTACTTCTTCGGCGCCGCGCCAGGTGCTGGCGGCATCCACATCGCGTCGCGAACTGCTGGATCGCTGGACCAGGAGCACGACGAACATCACGGCGGCCATGATCGGGTATGCGATCGCCGGAGTGTCGGAGTTGAATCGGACTCCGGATTCCAACAGCCCGAGCGCGACCGCGGCAGCCGCGACCGTCGGCAAACGTTCGAGCCGGGCGATCACGAGCGCCGCGAGAGACTGCAGCAACGCCGGAAGACCAGCTGCATATCCGACCGGCACGCCGATGATGCCGCTGCGCAAGAACAACGCGACGAACGCCATCGCCGCGGCGATGGCCCACACCAACGTGTTGAGCCTGCCGACCGGGATGCCGAGCATCGCGGCTCGATCACCGCGCTCTGCGCTCGCCCGGATGGCGAGCCCGTAACGGCTCCGGGAGAGGAACAGCGCGACCCCGACCATCATCAGCGGCGCGACGATCAGCGCGATCAGATGGTTCGCATTCAAGATGACGTGGCCGACGGTGAGCTTCCAACCGACAGGCGGCGCGATGCGTTCGCTCGCGAGGTTGCGACCCCACCACCGCGGGATCAGGATGCCGACGACGACGAGCAGCTGCGTGATTCCGAGCGTGGCCACCGTCACGACGAGCCGTGGTGAGTTGCGGAACCGGCGGATGAACGCGAACTCGACGACCACGCCGGCGACGATGGACAGCACGAGCCCGGCAGCGAAGCCGAGAAGGTACGGCCAGCCCCAGAACAGGATGAACGCGGCGGCAAACGAGGTGGGTACGGTGCCGAGCTCCGCCTGGGCGAAGTTGACCACCCGGTTGGCGCGGTAGATCAGTGCCATGCCGACGGCCATCACCGCGTTCAAGCCGCCGAGCGTCAGCCCGTGGAGCCACAGACCGAGCGGCAGACCGAAGAAGACGAGCTGGATCCCGACGATCGCAGCGATCGCGCCGACCGCGACAACGCGGGTGGCGTCGACGTTGCTGACACCCGGGCGTCGCACGCTGCGACCGTAGCTGGACACCATCTCGAACAGCGACGTCTGCGGCAGACCGTCGGAACCGGTGGTCGCCACATACATTCATGCGTGTGAGGTGGACCGACTACCCGAGGATTCGAAGAGTGCGCGCCCGCTCGCATGCCGCAGACCTCACCGTCGAAGCGATCGAAGGCTTTCGTCGACATCGCAGTGGCCGCAACGCCGCGCTGATCTCGCACTACGCGTTCCTCTCCGTCTTTCCGCTGTTCCTCGTGTTCACGACCGTGCTCGGCTTCCTTCTCGAGAGCCGGCCGGGGTTTCGCACGGACATCATCGACTCAGCTCTGGCGCAACTGCCGTTCGTCGGCAAGCAGATCAAGGAGGATCCCTCGAAGCTGCAAGGGAGCACCATCGTCCTGATCCTGGGTCTCGCCGCTGCCTTGTGGGGTGGGATGAAGGCGTTCGTCGCGGTCCACGGCGCGCTCGACGACATCGGTGAGCAACCGCTCGACGAGCGCTCGAACCTCTTCAAGACACGGCTTCGCGCTTTGATCGGCATGGCATACATCGGCGGCGCGCAAGTGGGGACTGCAATCTTGACGAGCCTCGCCAGCGTCACCGGCGTGGCGATCATCAGCAAGATCTTGTTGCTGATCTTCACCGGTGCGATCGACGTCTGCGTGCTCGCGTTGAGCTATCGATGGCTGCGGACGGCATGGCCATCGTGGCGAAGTGTCATGCCGGGCGCGATCACCGGCGGGATCATGTTCGCGGGTCTGCAGCTGGTCGGCGTCGCGATCGTCGGCAGGGCGATCGCGAAGGCGTCGCCGGTGTACGGCGACTTCGCTTCGGTGATCGGGTTGCTGTCGTGGCTCAGCTTGCATGCGATCATCGCCCTCGGCGGAGCGGAGCTGAACGCGGTGCTCCATCCCGATCGCGCGGTTCGATGACCGACAGCACGTCGGAGGTCGCACCCGTGCTCGAGGCGTCGGGTCTCGTCAAGGCGTATGGCGCGATCGTCGCGCTCGACCACGCCGACTTCGCCGTCTTCCCCGGTGAGGTCCTTGCGGTGGTCGGCGACAACGGCACCGGCAAGACGACGCTGATCAGGTGTCTCTCAGGAGCAGAGACACCGGACGCCGGCGTCATACGTCTGCACGGCGCGCCGGTTCGATTCCGAAATCGCAACGACGCTCGCACCGCGGGGATCAACACCGTCTTCCAATCGCTCGACGTCGAGCCGGCACTCGACATCGCCACCAGCTTGTTCCGCGGTCATGAGATCAGTCGACGTGACCATGTCGCCAAGGCGCTGCGATGGCTCGAGGAGAAGGGCGTTCGCAAGCCGCCCGCCGCACTGCAGAGCAACGTCATCATGCTCGACGAGCCGACCGCGGCGCTCGGCGCGCGCGAGTCGCTGTCAGTGCGCAGGCTGATCGCCAACCTGCGTGACCGCGGCTTGCCGATCGTGGTCGTCACTCACAACATCGGGCAGGCGTTCGACATCGCGGACCGCATCCACATCCAACGATTGGCCAAGCGAGCCGCCGTCGTAACGCCGCAGCGGTTCACGGTCGCCGACGTCCTCGCGATCATGCGCGGCGACCTCGTGCCGGATCCGGCCGACCAAGCGCTCCGCGCGGTTCGCTGATCGGAGTCAGCCGACGCGCACGACGACGTCGGCGCGGGCACGTGTCGCGGCGACCAGTGCCGCGTTCGCCTCGTCGGAACGCATCACCCATTCGCGCGCTTCGTCGGGCGATTTGCCGAACTCGATGTGGCGGGCGATCAGTCGTGACACGCGAATGTCGTCGTCGACGTCGACGT
>DASWRR010000567.1:0-3836 GCA_036403055.1 Ilumatobacteraceae bacterium
TGCGCTTCAGCCACAACGTGTAGACGAAGACGTAGAACAGTGTCGCCGACAGCGCCAGCACCGCTGAGAGCAGGTTCGCGCCGACCCACAGCACAGCGAACGCAACCGCCTCCAGGACAAGCGCAAAGACGAGCGCGTTGCGCGGCTTGATGAGGCCGGTCACGAGCGGGCGGCCTTGTGTCCGTGGCATCAACTTGTCGATGTCACGGTCGACGACCATGTTGATGGCGTTTGCACCGCCTGCGGCCAGCGTGCCGCCGACCAAGGTGACCGCGACCAGCGACCACGCCGGCCAACCACGTTCCGCAACCACCATCGTCGGTACCGTCGTGATGAGCAAGAGCTCGATGATCCGTGGTTTGGTGAGCGCGATGTAGCCGCCGATCGCCGTGGTGGGCGTACGCCGTGAGCCGTGGGCGATGCCGTTGCGACCGAGTCGTGCCGGCGCCAACCGCGAAGGTACGAGTGGGCGAGCGCCGACGGCCATTGCTTCATCGTACGGGCGTCCGAACACAGTGGCCAAGCGGCAGAATGGGCGCATGGCCCCAACGCCCGTTCCCGTCGAGGTCGTCAGGTCCGACATCGACGAAGACGTGGCGCCGGACCGGCCGTGGATCGTGCTCGTGTGGAACGACCCCATCAACTTGATGAGCTACGTCACTTTCGTGTTTCAAAAGGTCTTCGGGTACAGCTTGGAGAAGGCGACAGCGCTCATGCTCGACGTGCACGAGAAGGGCCGCGCCGTCGTCTCGAGCGGGGCGCGGGAGAAGGCCGAGATCGACGTCTTCAAGCTCCACGAGCACGGGCTCTGGGCAACGATGCAGCAGGACGACTGATGGCCCGCCGGCGCGCATTCATCCCACCGATCGAGCGGGTCGACGGCGGATTTGCATTCAACATCGGGAACGACGAACGCCAGTTGGTGTCGCGGATGTTGACCGAGCTGAGCCAGTTGTTGATGGCCGGCGAGCCGGACGATCCGCGACTGATCCGCATGTTCCCACCCGCCTACCACCTCGCCGGCGACGCCGAAGCCGACGCCGAGTACCAGCGGCTGATGCGCGAAGACCTCGTCGCTTCGCGGTTGTCGGGGATCGCGACCGTCAACAAGTCCTTGGAGTCCGCCGAAACAGTCGACGAGGACGCGATGATCGCGTTCGTCCAGGCGATCAACGGCCTCCGGCTCGTGCTCGGCACGATGCTCGACGTCTCCGAGGATCACGATCCCGACGGCGTCGACGAAGAGGATCCGCTGGCCGGCGAACACCACCTGTACAACTTCTTGAGCTGGTTGCTCGACTGGGCGGTTCGCGCGCTCGGAGAACCGCTCAGTTCGCCGGGAACATGAAGCAGCCGACCGTACCGAGCCCGGCGTACACACCGACACTCGGGCCGATTCGATACCGCGCGAGCTCCGCGACGTTCTGTGCGTTGTAGATCGAGTCGGCGACCGTGTCGCTCAACACCTGACTGCTCGGATCCGCCCAGCCGACCGCGACGTTGAGACGCGATCCCCAATCGAGCGCGGTGCCGGCCATGGTCGCGGCGGCAGCCTCGAGCGTGGGCACTCGCGCAACGACGTCGATGCGGCCCTCGTGGGCCGTCATCACCGGGACGCCCACCGGGTCGTTGCCCGTCCGAACGAAACCCGACTGACCGGCGACGAACACTGCGCCGATGTGCGGTGACAACGACTCGGCGACGTGCACCGCGTCATCGAGGTCGGCGCCGTTCGCAATCGCATCGCCCGCAGCCCACACGCAGCAGCTGACGCCGAATCCCGCTGTACCCGAATCGACCAGTCGAACCGGTATCGGCAGCATCCGTGCGGCCAGCCGAGCCGAGTTCAATGTGCCCGAGGTCGACGCAGCGACGTGCACGGACAAGATCTCGTCGCAGCCGCGTTGCAACAGCTGGTCGTATGCCGCAGCGAACTGGCCGGCGCTCGGCTGGCTCGTACTGACGTGCGGCGGCGGATCTGCGCCGAGCATCTCGTAGAACTCGTCGACATCCAGGTCGACGCCTTCGAGGTACTCGTGTTCGTTGATCGTGACAGTCACCGGCACGACCTCGACGCCATATCGAGCTGCGAGCAGCTCTGGCAGCTGCGAGCTCGAATCGGTGCAGATCCCGATCATCTCGCGACTCGCCGGAGACCCAATCGGGTGAGACCCACCAGTTCACGTTAAACGACTGTCGAGGCAATATCGCCGGGGCGGCGGTTAAAGTTTGTCAAGCATTGGTCAAGAGGTCGGCACTCCTCCGACGCTGGTCAGCCACGTCGGAAGGCGAGTCGGTCGACCGGCAGCCGTGATGCAGCCGTGCACCGTGACACCCGACGCCCTGACGTCTGAACGGGCGTGCCCGCCGACCGTGATGAGGTACGCCATCTGGAACGAGGTCCTCGTGATGGCCGCGAGTCGCAGATGAACGTCGAGCTCCTCGTCGAACTTCAAAGGCTGGCGGTACTGCACGAAGCACTCGAGCACCGCGTAGTCGATCCCTTCGGCGCGCATCTCGGCATACGGATGACCGAGGTGACGGAGGTACGCAACCCTCGTCTCCTCGAGGTACGGCAGGTATCGACTGTGGTGCACGATGCCCATCGCGTCCGTCTCGGCGAAGCGCACGCGGATCCGGTGACTGAACGGATAGTCGCTCGCCTCGAGCGACGGGTCGATGGAGAGCCGCACCGTCCGACCGTACCGCGCGGGTCCGAATCAGCTGGCGCGATTGCGGGGAGCGGCTGATAGTGTTGCGACGCTCTCAACCGGAAGAAGATCCCTAGCCCCCATCGTCTAGTGGCCTAGGACACCACCCTTTCAAGGTGGCGGCACGGGTTCGAATCCCGTTGGGGGTGCTGGTCAGATTGGTCACAGTCTGGTCCCGTGGTGAAGCTGGAGTTCACGCCGGCCTGTCAAGCCGGAGGTCGCGGGTTCGAGTCCCGTCGGGACCGCTTTCAAACGCAACGTTTGAAGTGGTTGAAAATGCACGGTTCAAAAAGCACGGTCGAGTAGCTCAGTCGGCAGAGCACACGCCTGAAAAGCGTGGGGTCACCGGATCGACGCCGGTCTCGACCACCGAATCGGCGAACGCCGGTGTTGGAGCGGCCGCTGCGGCCTGTTCCGGTGCCGGCGTTCGCCGTTCTCGCGTCGATCGTGCCGCAGGTATCGTCGAACCGATGACTGAGCGCTCGCGGCCGCCATTGGAGCAGCAGCTCGTCGACCTGTTGGAGCAGGTCGAGCCGCACGTCGAACGTCGAGCAACGCCGGCGCAACATGACACGACCAGCCACGAGCTCGACCTCGCTCATCTGTACGACGTCCAACTGGCGAGTCGCCATTGCGATCTCGCCGCACGATGGCTGCGGTCCAAGGGAAAGGGCTACTACACGATCGGGTCGGCAGGTCACGAGAGCAATGCGATCGTCGCGATGGCGACCCGACCGACCGATCCAGCACTGCTCCACTACCGAAGTGGCGCCTTCTACCTGGGCCGGGCGGGCCTCCCGGGCGTCAGCGACATCCTGGCCGGTGTCGTCGCCGCGACCAGCGAGCCGATCTCCGGTGGTCGCCACAAGGTGTTCGGGCGCCACGACCTCGCGATCATCCCGCAGACGTCGACGATCGCGTCGCATCTACCCCGCGCGGTCGGAGTCGCGTTCGCGATCGACCGTGCCGCGAAGCTGCGGGTGGAGTCGCCGTGGCCGAGCGACGCGATCACGGTGTGCAGCTTCGGCGATGCGTCGACCAACCACTCCGTCGCGGCGGGCGGCGACCAGTTGCTCGTGGTAGACGACCTCGTTGGGGTAGACGCATTCGTCCATGAACTCCAAC
>DASWRR010000568.1:0-2625 GCA_036403055.1 Ilumatobacteraceae bacterium
ATTGGAGTGGGCGCGGTTGGTGCAACGAACGCGCCAAGCAGCGACCGGGGTCTCACTGCGGCCGTAGCAACGGATTCCGACGCCGCATCGACCACACCACCAATTCCGACGGTCTCGATTATCGCTGTCGCTAACCCCGCCTCGACGGTTTCGCCATCGGTCACCGCTTCCACAACTCCTGCGACCGCCGCACCGACCGTCCCACCGACTCCCGCACCGACGGTGGCACCCACGGTCGCACCCACCGCCCCACCGACGGTTGCTCCGACCGCCCCGCCGCCGCCGCCGACTCCGGCACCGACCATTGCGACGTTCGCTTCCCCGACGAACGACTGTGATCCGAACTACACACCGTGTGTGCCGATCGATTCCGATGTGGATTGCGCCGGCGGGAAGGGCAATGGACCGTCCTACGTTCGAGGGCCGGTCCGTGTGATCGGGACCGACATCTACGGATTGGATCGTGACGGCGATGGAATCGGGTGCGAGTAGTGGGCGATTCCTTGCAATAGATCACACCGTCGGTGGCGGCCAATTCGGATTTTGCTCGGCGATCGGAACTGCTGCTTCTCCGGTGGACGCGTGCTCCCACGCCGCGTACGCGTCGCGATAGATACCGGCGAGCTCCTCGACGACAGCGGCGTGGTCGGCGGGGCCCTGGTATTGACCGATCGCGGCGGTGACGACGGCGTCGACGATGTGGTCGACCTGAGGTTGGTAGGCGAAGCCGGATGCCTTTTGCCGATTCGAGACGTTGAAGATGGCCACTCCATCATCGGCGAGCGAGAACCCGACGAGCTTTGAGAACGCCCATTCGGTCGTTCTTTTCGAGCCGACGAAGACCATACGTTGGTTCGTGATCACACCGAGTCCGGTGTCGATGACCTGCGGACGTTCCTCTCCTTGTTGAAACGTGCCTCGGGTCTGACCGACGTGATAGCGCATTCCTTTGGCAATCTTGAACGAGACACCGTGGGATGCGCCGACCCAATGACCGGGATCTCGCCGAGGCTCCACGAGGCCGATGCCCTCCATGGTGAGGTAGGCCACTTCGCCCTTTTTCAACTGGACGCCGGCGACGTGCGTGTCGGGTTGTTGCAGACGCGCTGCGTCGTATGCCTCGTAGGCACGGTTGGCTTCGATGGCGAGCGAGCTGATTCGTTCTTGAACGACGCGCATCTTCTCTTCGTCGACTCTTGTGGCATGCGCTTCCCGCAACTTCCGAAGCACGTGAACCTCCACAGTCGGATGTGAGGAATCGTAGCCACGAACCTCAGGGCCTGAGGGTGCGACAAGGAGGCGTCCAGCCAGGTAGAAATGTGTGCATGGCAGCACCGAGATCCGCAGCGTTCACACCGGTCGACTACTCGAGGTCGTACAGCTCGCCAGACGTTGTGCCTCCTTCATGGAAACCGAATCGGCCTGGCGATCTCGACGGCTTCCAACCCGAGGGCACCCGGCTCGGTTTCCAGGGGCCGGATCAGGGATATGCGCTCAAGCTTGCAAGTGGCTTTCGGGATCGCCTCCACCTTCAGCCGGAGGAACATGCCGCTGACGCGATCCAGGGTTGCCTCGGCATCGCGCTGCGACGGGCTTCGATGTTCGGGCGTGCGCCGGTCATCCACGACCTGACGATTGCGTTCACGATTTGGGGCTTCCTCGATGCGAATCCGCCTGCCGATCTACTCGCGTTGAGAGCGCGGTTGTTCGTCGGCGTTCACGACCTGCAGCACCACTACGACGAGGCTCGGGCACTCGTCGACATGGTGCCAGAGGCGACGCTGCGCATGACGCCGGACCAGGTCGCCGCGGCGTTTCCGGGAAGATGGCAGGAGCTGGTCGGCGCATGACACAACCGATCAACCTCACCGACGAGCAACGCGAGTTCCGCGCCGTCGTCCGCCGATTCGCCGAGGACAAGATTGCGCCACGCGCATCCGCGACTGACGAGCGGGCCGAATACGACTGGGAGGCATTCAAGGCGCTCGTCGCCGCTGACCTCACGTCGTTGCAGTATCCGGAGGAGTACGGCGGCCAGGGCGCTTCGTTGGTGACACAGGCGATCGCTGCAGAGGAGGTCGCCCGCGCGTGCGCATCGACGAGCCTGATGTTCCTCATCTCCAAGCTCGGCATGTTGCCCGTGATCAACTTCGGCTCCGACGAGTTGAAGGCGGAAGTGATCCCGCGGGTCTGCGATGGGACGAGCCAGGCGAGCTACTGCCTCAGCGAGGCAGACGCGGGCAGCGACGTCGCCTCGATGAAGACGCGTGCGGTTCGCGATGGCGACGATTGGGTGATCAACGGCACCAAGGTGTGGATCACGAATGCAGGGATCAGCGACTTCTACACCGTGTTCGCGCGGACCTCTGACGATCGCCACAAGGGCATCACGTGCTTCTTGACGAAGGCCGAGTGGGGAGTGCATGTCGACAAGCTCGAGCACAAGCTCGGCATCAAGGGATCTCCGACGGGCGTCGTGCGATTCGAGGACTGCCGTGTGCCCGACGCGTGGCGAGTCGGCGAAGTCGGTCAAGGCTTTCCGATCGCGATGCACACGCTCGATCGCTCGCGCCCGACGATTGGCGCGCAGGCCGTCGGCATCGCCCAAGGTGCGCTCGACTTCGC
>DASWRR010000569.1:0-5478 GCA_036403055.1 Ilumatobacteraceae bacterium
ACCGTGGTGTTCGGCGGGATCTCGTCCTTGGCGCGCTGCAGCTCGGGGTCGTCGAATGCTTTCGGGCCCAGCGCGATCACCACGACGGCACGCTTGGAGCCATCGGTGTACGTGCCCTGAGCGGTGTCGTCGACGGGAATCGTGGACGGTGCGTCGAACTCGTTGAGGCCGGCACCCTTGAACGATTCCGTGTACGCCGCGACCACGTCCTTGGCGCTTGCGGACGTCGTGCGCATCTCGCTGAACACGACCGAGGGTTCGGCTCCGACGGCGGTCGCGAGCTCCGGCAACTGGACGACACCCGACACGCCGTCCGGAACCGGGAGCGCGTCCCACCAGTCAGGTTTGGCGATGAGGGGATCGGGTTCGCACACCGTGTCGGCGTCCGGCACGGTGAGGTCTTCCAGCAGCGCGCCCTCGATGTCGGTGACGCAGTTGTTGGCCAGCAGCTGGCCGTGGCCTTCGCCTGTCGAGGTCACCAATCGGGCGTTCGGGCCGAGCTCGTCGAGCATCTTGCGGGCCCATCGGATCGGTGTTGCTGGATCGTTCGTGCCGCCCACCAACACGATCGGACCGTCACCGGAGTACGAGAGTGCAAGCGGCTTCACGTTCGGAGCGATCCCGTCGCATTGTGTCGTTTCGAACGTGACGTCGGCTGCCGTGAGGTCCTTGGCGAAGCGTGGCGCCTCGGCGCGTAGCTCGGTGGCGAGACCCTCCGGGTCGTCGGCGAGCGGAGGTTCCAATCCGCTCGCGCAACTGATCACCGGGAACGATTGGAACAGCGTCGTGAAGGTACCGTCGTCGTTGCGACCGTTGTACGAATCGGCGATCGACAAGATGCCCTTCGGGTCGCCGCCCTCGGCGTCCGCGAGTGCGTTGGCCAACACCGGCCAGTCGCTTTCGCTGTACAGCGCTGCGATCGTGGCGCGCTCCATCGTCGCGTTGTTACCGACGCGGCCGTTGGTGTCGGTGATCGGCGTGTCGTCGAGCTTCTGCTTCAGGGCGTCCCAACGCGCTGGGACATCGGCCGTCGTGAACGCGCACGTCGCGTCGCCCTGACACCACGTCGCCCAGTTCTGGAAGGCTCCTTCGAAGCCGACGAGTTGCGTCTCGAGCGACTGCTTCGTCGTGTCGCCGTTGCTCTCGAGAACCGAGTCCAACACCATTGCCCTGACTCGATCGGGGAACATCGTCGCGTACGTTGCGCCGAGGTACGTGCCGTAGGAGATCCCAAGATAGGAGATCTGGTCGTCGCCCATTGCGACGCGAATCGCATCCATGTCGCGTGCCGTGTTGACCGTTGAGTAGAAGCGCAACTTGTCGCCGTACTTCGCCTTGCATGCATCGACGAAACCGTGCTCCGACTCGTCCTTGAGTGTTTGTTCCTCGGGCGTGTCGGGTGTTCCATCGATGTAGAGGTGACGGTCGAGGAACTCGTCTGTGACGCAGTGAATGCCGTTGGACCGTTCGACGCCGCGTGGATCGAAGCCGACGAAATCGAAGTCCTGCGTTCCGAGCGCACCGGTGTAGGTCGTGCCGCCAGCGGCGACGTAGTCGAACGTCGACGCCCCGGGCCCGCCCGGATTGAAGAGGATCGCGCCCTTGCGGTCGCCCGTTGCCGGTACGCGGATCAAGGCCATGTCGATCGTGTCGCCCGACGGGTTGTCGTAATCCAGTGGCACGGTCAACGTCGCGCACTCCAGCGTCGAATCGGTGACCGACGGGTCATCGCACGTCTGCCAATCGAGCGTGCCGTTGTTCGTCGGTTCGGTCGTCGCCGGCGCGTCGGTCGACGGCGTCGAATCGACCGGCGCTGTCGTCGCCGGCGCTCCGCTCGTCGCCGTCGAGTCGATCGGATCAGCGCGGCTCGAATGGACGTTCGCATTCGTTCCGCACGCGGCGAGGATCAACAATGCGAGGAGGGCCGATCGTCGATGTCCGTTCCGCATCGTCGGCCACGCTACGTCAGATGACCGACCTCGGCGCATCAACGTCGCGATAGGCCGACGTGGCAACGGCGATCGCCGACACCAATAGCCTGAGAATCGCACACTCGCCCGGGTGGTGGAATTGGCAGACACGGGGGGCTTAAACCCCCCTCTTCTTCGGGAGGTGCGGGTTCGATCCCCGCCCCGGGCACCGCGACAACGATCGACTCAAGTCTCCCGATGTCGTCCGGCGTAGAAACTGGCCAGCACCTCTCTCAGGCCACGACTGGTCAGCTACTTGGATCGGCTGGCAGGGGTCTTGCCCGGTGAGACATATCCAGGCTCACTTCTGCAAGACGCGCTGCCTCAATCTTCAGACTCTGGTAGTCGAGCTTGCCGTTGGCGGCTCGACCGACCGTATCGACAACGAACAATCGCTTCGGTGCCTTGAACGCGGCGAGCGTCTCCTTGACATTCAGAACGAGCGCTACCTCATCGAGCTTGGCACCGTCGAGCGGCTCGACCAACGCCGTGATCGCTTCGCCGAAGCGGTCGTCAGGAAGGCCAACCACGGCTGCATCCGCCACCCCTGGATAGTTCTTCAACGCCTCCTCGACCTCTTCCGGATAGACCTTCTCCCCGCCGGTGTTGATGCACTGACTTCCTCGACCCAGAAATCTCACTGTTCCGTCAGCATCGACCTCGGCGAAGTCGCCAGGAATGCTCCAACGGACTCCTTCGAAGGTCACAAACGTCGACGCCGACTTGTCGGGATCCTTGTAGTAGCCGACTGGCGTTCGACCACGTATGGCGACACGGCCGCGCTCGCCGCTGCCGGGGCGCACTTCCTCGCCATCCTCGTTCAGCACTTTCGTCTTGTCGCTGAGCACGAAGCGAGCATTCTCGCCGGCCGTACCCGCGTCAGTGGTGTTGGTGCCCATCCCAATCGCCTCGCTGCTGCCGAGGCTGTCGACCATGATCAGGCGAGCGTTGTGACGCAACAGGCCCGCTTTCGTTTGCGATGACCACATCACGCCGCTCGAGATCATCACCCGCAACGACGAGATGTCCCATCGCTCTGGCTCGGCGTCTAGCGCCCGAAGTATCGGTTTCGCAAACGCGTCGCCGACAATCGAGACACTGTTGACGTGTAGCACCTCGACCGTGTCGAGGAGTTCGATGGGATCGAAGTGGCGACCCTGCAGAGTGACCACCGAGCCCGCGACACTGAAGTTTCGCATCGCGTTGAACGCCCCCGTGCCGTGCATCAGGGGCGCGGCTGCGAGGTTCCGCGGTCCTGGCCGGGTGACCGCTGCGTCGACCGCGTCCCATCCCGGCACATCTGGCAGCGGGTTCTTCGGAGCAACATCGAGGCTGTGGAGCACATCGTCCTGACGCCACATCACTCCCTTCGGCATGCCCGTCGTTCCGCCGGTGTAGAGCATGTACAAATCGTCAGCGCTTCGACCCCAATCAGGGTTCGTGCGATCCTTCGCGCTTGCCGCGGCGGCTTCATACGGTGTCGCCCACTCCGGACATTCGCCTGATCCGTCGTCGACCCACAGCCAACTCCGGATCGCCGGTAGCCGAGCGCGGAGCGCGTCGCACCGCGTCGCGAACGTGCCGTGAAAGATGACGGCAATCGCATCTGCGTTGTCCCACAGGTAGACGATCTCGTCGTCGGTGTATCGGTAGTTGGTGTTGACAGGCACGAGAGCGGCTTTGAAGATGCCGAACATGCTCTCCATGTACTCCGGACAGTTGTACAGGTACTGGGCCACCTTGTCCTGGTGCTGCGCCCCGGCGTCGAGCAGTGTCTTGGCGATCCCGTCTGCACGACGATCGAAGTCGCGCCATGTGAAGACCCGATCGCCCTGGATCTGGCTGATCGCCTCGGGAAACCTGTCGGCAGTGCGTTCCCAGATCTCGGCGAGGTTCCAACCCGACGTCACGGCGAGTCAGCCGCGGCGCAAGAGGGTGCCGGTGCCAAGCCCTCCGCCGCAGCACATCGTGACGAGGGCATGTGTGCCGTCGGTACGAATCAGCTCGTGCACTGCCTTGGCGATCAGCGCGGCTCCGGTTGCGCCGAGCGGATGTCCGTGGGCGATGGCGCCACCATTCGGGTTCACCCGATCCAGGTCCGTGTCGAACTCCCGCTGCCAGGCGAGCACAACCGCTGCGAATGCTTCGTTGATCTCGACGACGTCGAGGTCGGTGATGCTGAGACCGTGCGCCTTCAGCAACTTGTGAGTCACCGGGATCGGCCCTTCGAGCATCAACACCGGGTCGCATCCGACGAGGCAGGTGTCGACGACAGTCGCCAGTGGCTCGAGGCCCAACTGCGCTGCGCGGGTGCGCGTCATCAGGAGCACAGCTGATGCTCCGTCCGCGATCTGCGACGACGTGCCGGCGGTGTGCACGCCATTGGGGCGCCCGGTTGGCTTGAGTGCGCCTAGTCGCTCGACGGTGGTCTCGCGAAGTCCTTCATCGCGATCCATGCGAGTGGATGTGTCCAGCGGCGCTCCCGCCGGGTCGAGGTCTGGGACTTGGATGGGCACGATCTGAGACGAGAACGTCCCTGCCGTCCATGCCGCCAACGCCCGGCTCTGCGACTGCGCCCCGAACGCGTCGCAGTCGTCACGGGTGATACCCCATTTCTCGGCGACTCGCTCGGCTCCCTCGAACTGGCTGGTGAATTCGTGGTGCTTCCAGTACGTGCGATTGATCGGCTTGCCGACATTGGGATCCTTCGGCGTGGATGCACCCATAGGAACGCGGGACATCAGTTCGACGCCGCACGCGATTGCGACATCTACGGTCCCTGCGGCGATCAGCGCGTGGGCCATTCCCACGGCCTGTTGCGAGGAGCCGCATTGGGCGTCGATCGTCGTGGCCGCGACGTCGATTGGCAGGCCGGCGGCGAGCCATGCGTTGCGCGTCGTGTTCATCGACTGCATTCCGACTTGACCAACACAACCACCGACGACTTGGCCAACTTCTGCCGCATCAATACCTGATCGACCGATGACATCGTTGAGAACGGATCCCAGCAGGTCGATCGAGTGAAGCGTCGACAGAGCGCCGTTGCGCTTGCCGAAGGGGGAGCGAACGGCCTCTACTACGACTACGTCAACCACAGGATCTCCTCTTGGGATGGTTCGTTCTTCACGCTGACGCGGCTGCTGATGCCTTCGAGCCCGGCACCGTGAGAGTGTCGATCCCGAAGAATCGCGCTGCGTTGGCGCCGGCGACCTTGACTCGGGACTCGGGGGTGAGTTCCTCGTTGTCGAACAGTTCCTCCACGGTCTCTGGGCACTCGCAGTCGAAGTGCGCGTAGTCCGAGCTGTAGAGGAACCTGTCGTTGCCGTACTCCTCGATGGCCTGCGCAATGAACGGGTCATCGGGCTCGACACCGAAGAAGACGTTGTCGCTCTTCATCCAATCGCTCGGCGTCTTGGTGAGTTTGGGGAAGTCGTCGCGGAGCAGCCCGACGTGTTGGTCGAGTCGTGCCGCGAGCCAAGGGAGCCAGCCGACACCGGCCTCGAAGAAG
>DASWRR010000570.1:0-3994 GCA_036403055.1 Ilumatobacteraceae bacterium
TCAGCGACCGCCTTGCGTGCGACGAACGCCGCGGCGAGATCTGCCCGATCAGTGTCCGACGCGGACGTCTTGGCGCGGTCCTCCAACGACAACATCGCGTCGGTCCGCGCGCCGAGCCAGTCGTTCCACTGTGCGAGCAACGCCGCCATCTCTTGTGCATTCGGGGCCGCGGCCATCAGGCGTCACGCCCGTACACCGCTGGCGGCGGCTCGATCACCGTGTCACTGAGGACGCCGACGAGCCACTTGGAGTAGATGCCCTTCCATCTGCCGTCGGTCCGCATCTGCTCGATCACACCGTTGACGAAGCGCACGAGGTCGATCTTGTCCTTCGCCATTCCAAGACCATACGGCTCGTCGGTGAACGGCTTGCCGACGACTGCCGTGTTGGGATCCTGGGCGGCGAGGCCCGCGAGGACGGTGTCGTCACCGGTCGCACCATCGGCCTGGCCCTGTTGCATCGCGACGAGGCAGTCGGTGACGTCGGGCTTGGCGAGCACCACGAGATTGCCGAACTGGTTGTTCTCGTTCTTGCGCAGCAGGTCGATGTTGGTGCTGCCCTCCGGCGCACACACGGTCGCCGAACGCTTGTTGAGATCCGCGATGCTCTGGAACCCGGAGTCCTTCTTGACGAGCACACGCTGCCCCGCGTGGAAGTACTCGGAAGAGAACGCGATCCGCAGCCAACGATTGCAGTTGATCGTCATCGTGTGCGCCACGATGTCGACGCCGCCGTTGTCCGGACCCGCTTCGAGGTTGGGCAACCGGTCGGCATACGTGATGACCTTGTACGTGATGTGCGACTCGCCATCGGGACCGAAGATCGCCTTCGCCACTTCCTTCAGCATGTCGATGTCGAAGCCTTCGATCTCGTTCTTCAGTGGGTTGCGCGCGCCGAACAACAACGTGTCGCCCGAGACGCCGACGATGAGCTTGCCGCGGTTCTGGATCGCCTCCATCGTCGAGCCGGCCGGCATCGCCCCGGGCGCCGGCAGCGCACCCTGCGGCGCATACGACCGGGTCGGGTCGAGCGCAGCTTCGGCCGGCGTGCACTCCGGAGCCGACGGCACCGCGGCGACAGTCGTCGACGGCGCTTCACCCTGGATCGCCGCAGGCAGGCGCACGGATCCGGAACACGCGGTGACAGTCAGCGCAACGCACGCGGTCGCAACGATTCCCCGACGGAGATCTCTCATCGATACTCCCGTAGACGTTGCCCGCAGCCGAGCGCTGCCAGCGACGCAACGACCAATCCCGCGAGGAAGACGACGTTGCGCAGCAACTTGAGTGGCGACACTGCGTCGCTCAGATGCGCGGCTGCGAGCGCGCTCTCGTCGGTCGCGATCCGGTCGACCTGCTGATCGAAGGTGTCGAACTGATCGACGGCGTTGGTACCAGCAGTCGTGGTCGCGGTACCGAGGCTGACGGCAACCGCCTGGTCCCAGTTGCCGGCGTTGTCGAGTCGACGAATCTCGGTGTGCGCAACGCGATAGCCGTCGTACGCCGCAGCAGCAGCGGACGCCGACGAGTTGTTGTCAGCACCCACGCCGCGGTCAAGAGCGCGCTGCACGACGTCGTTGCCGCGCAACCAGTTCGTCTCGTTCGCTGCGCCGTTGCCGCGGTTGATCAACGTCAATGCTTCCTGCGACCGGGCCTCGAACGCGGCCGCGCGCGCTTGCGCCGCATCGTCGGCGTGAGCCAGTTGGTTGCCGATCGCTGAATCCGCGTCGGTCGCGGCACGCGCCTGCATCGATCCACCGATGATCAACACGAGCAGCAACACCAGCGCGGCGACAGCGATGGGAACGTTGACGACGCGCCGGAACGTACCTGCCAGCCACCAGCTGCACAACAGGAGCGCGACGAACAACGACCAGCCGGCGATGTGCAACCACACACCAGCGCGGTGCGCCGACGCGAGACGGTCGTTGATCTGCTGTCGTTGGGACGCCTCAGCAGCGGTCAGCGACGAGACGATGTCGGGCGCGTCGGGATCGCCGTTGCTGACGATCGCGTTCGCCTGTCGTTGGTACGTCGCGCCGACGGGGAAACCCTGGCGGTTGTTCGCCCTGGCCTGCTCGACGAGACCGACGTAGCTGCCCAACAACCGGCTCGCGTCGCTGAGCTCGGCGAGGTCGTTGGAGCCCGCGGCGCCCGACACTGCGACCAAGCCGTCGCCCGCAGCCGCGATCTCGGCGAGGTACGCGGTCCGCTGCGTCGGATCTTCCTGGCCGCTGCGCAGGTAGGACGAGCTCGCGATCGCGTCGGCGTGCACGACCCGCACTTGGATGTCCTGCAACGCGAGCAGCTGACGCGACGCCACGCGCACCTTGCCGATGGCGTTGGCGCGCTGGTTGACACCGAACGCACCGGCCACTGCGAACGCGACGCCGAGGAGGATGAGGATCGCTCGCACCATCGACAGACGCGCCGGCGTCGAGGTCGACGCCAAGCGCTGTCGTCGGCGCCGCGTGGCGACCGGAGGTGGCTGCATCTGCCCAGGTGCGGACCCGGCTCTCTGCGTCGTTGTCGTCGCGGTAGGGAGCACCCGCACCTCCTCGTCGTGGGAGTGTATGCGCAACTCTTGGCGATACGAGCGGGTTGGGTACCGTTGTCACATGCCTGCAGCGTTCCTCCACCCGTACGCAAAACCGACCAGAGAGAGCTTCATCCGAATCGAGCGCGGCGAAGGCGCGCTCGTGTGGGACGAGCACGGGCGACAACTGGTCGACGGCATGGCCAGCCTCTGGTACAACGCGATCGGTCATGGTCGCGCCGAGATGGCGGACACGATCGCGCACCAGGTCCGCACGCTCGGTGCGTACTCGACGTTCGACCCGTTCACGAACGAGCCGGCCGAGTCGCTGGCGGAAGAGTTGCGCCAGATCGCGCCGACGCCGAACGCGCGCGTGTTCTTCACCTCCTCCGGCTCGGAGTCCATCGACACCGTGATGAAGCTCGCCCGGATGGCCCACGTGCAGGCCGGCCAGCCGCAGCGCAAGCTGATCATCAGTCGTACCCGCGGCTACCACGGCGTCGCATACGGCGGCACCAGCGCGCTCGGCATCGCCGCATACAAGGAGAACTTCGGCCCATTCGTCGACGAGGTGGTGCAGGTACCCGCTGACGACATCGAAGCGCTCGCGACGTTGATGAGTCAGCGCGGCAACGAGGTCGCCGCGATCATGACCGAACCGGTGCAGGGCGCTGGCGGCGTGTTCCCGCCACCCGATGATTACCTGCAGTCGTTGCGCAAGCTGTGCGACCAGCACGGCGCTTACCTCGTCTTCGACGAGGTCATCACCGGATTCGGCAGGACCGGCAGCTGGTTCGCAGCCCATCACTACGGCGTGTCGCCGGACTTCGCGACGTTTGCCAAGGGTGTCACCTCCGGCTACATCCCACTCGGCGGCGTGTTCATCGGCCTCGCACCGACCGCTGCCTTGGAGACCGATCCGGACTTCTTCCTGACCCATGGCTTCACGTACTCCGGCCATCCGACGGCGTGTGCCGCTGGCTTGAAGAACCTCGAGATCATCCGACGCGAAGGTCTGGTCGAGCGCGCCAAGCACATCGGCGACCGCTTGGGAGCCGGCCTGCAGGCACTCGCGGCCGACGGGGTCGTCGACAGCGTTCGTGGGATCGGCGGAATGTGGGCGCTGCGCCTCCACGCGGACCAGGACGCGAAGGCGATGCGCGATCACATGCTCGACAAGAGTGGCGTCATCGTCCGAGCGCTCGCCGATGGATTGGTGATGTGCCCGCCGTTGGTGATCCTCGACGAGCACATGGATCAACTCGTCGACGCGGTGGCCGCAGCGGCCGCCTGACATGAAGTTCGGGATCTTCTACGAGCATCAGATCGGCCGTCCGTGGGATGACGGAACCGAGCACCAACTGATCCAGGACGCCCTCGATCAGGTCGAGCTGGCCGATTCGTTGGGCATCCAGTACGTCTGGGAGGTCGAACACCACTTCCTCGAGGAGTACAGCCA
>DASWRR010000571.1:0-1883 GCA_036403055.1 Ilumatobacteraceae bacterium
GTGGAGCTGGGGGGAATCGAACCCCCGTCCATCAGGCTATGAACGTCCGTGCTACGACCATTCCCGACTCACTCGCTGACGCAGCGAGACCGGCGGGTCGGATGACCGTCGCAAGCGGCGGTCCACGCTCGGTCTTTTCCGAGTGTCAGCAGACTTTCCTGCGGCCAGCGGTCTTTCTCGCCGTCATCCCCCGCTTCTGTTGCCGGGCTGCGGTGGATCGGCCCCGTGCGCCATTTCTGGTCACGATGACTCTTCACTCACCTAAGAATTAGGCGGCGAGAGTGAACTGCTCGTTGGCAATTCTATTTTTGCCCCGTTTAACGAGTCTGAGCAACTCGGGTCGCACGCTCGCCCACAGATACTGATGTCGAAACCAGTCAGCCCCGTGTTTGATTGTTCGACCACTCTACCGTCGGACCGTCGCCACTCCTGCCGTCGGCCGGTACGGTCGCGGGGTGACTCGTCGCTACCACGTCTTCGTGAACGCCGACGCCGGATCGGTCACCGAGACCGAGCAGCAGACGAAGGAGATCACCGATCGATTTCGCGAGGCGGCCGTCGACGCCACGGTCACTGCGGTCGACCCCGAACTTCTTGCCGACGCGATGCGTGACGTATGGGAGTCGGGCACCGATGCAATCGTGATCGCCGGGGGAGACGGGACCGTGAACTGTGCGGCAGGTGTCGCAGTCGAAGTCGGCATGGTGCTGGGTGTGCTCCCGATGGGCACGTTCAACCACTTCGCCAAGGACCTCGGTGTTCCGCAGGACCTCGCCGCTGCTGTCGAGTACCTGGCCGACGCGCCGGTCGAAGCGATCGATGTCGGTGAAGTGAACGGCACCGTGTTCGTCAACAACGCGTCGATCGGCGTCTACCCGAAGATGGTCGGGCTTCGCGACGCGATCCGCGAGCGTCACGGCTGGGGCAAAGTTCGCGCGGTCCCCGTCGCGGTCATCGGCACGCTTCGCCGCCTTCCGACCCACCGCCTGCGACTCACCATCGACGACAACGCGACGGTCACGGTTGCGACGCCGTTCCTGTTCGTCGGCAACGGCCTGTTCGATCAACACGGCGAGCGACTCGGCAAGCGGACGTCCCTCGCCGATCACCGACTCGGCGTCTACGTGATCGCGACGAACAGCCGGCTTCGGCTGATCGCGAACGCGATCACCGCGCGCGTGCGCGGCATCGATGCCGCCGGCGCGACGGATCGTCGCGCCGCGGAAGGTCTCGTCGTCGATTCCGATGATGGCGCCGTCGAGATCGCGCTGGACGGCGAGCCGACCGAGCTGCGCGTGCCGC
This sequence comes from Ilumatobacteraceae bacterium, assembly GCA_036403055.1. Taxonomy (GTDB): domain Bacteria; phylum Actinomycetota; class Acidimicrobiia; order Acidimicrobiales; family Ilumatobacteraceae; genus JAENVT01. The sequence goes on from DASWRR010000571.1 coordinate 1,303, forward strand.
TGCATTTTCGATCGCGGGCTGGGGCGCTTCGAGTTCTGGCGACGTCGACCGACCGGAACGGCGACTGACTTCGCTCCGTTAATGTGCTCCCATGACCCTTGGTGACGAGAAGTATTTAGCACTGACCACCTTCAAGCGCGACGGAACGCCCGTCACGACGCCGGTGTGGGCCGCCACGATCGACGGCAACAAGATCGGGTTCTGGACGTCGTCGGGGTCGGGCAAGGCAAAGCGTCTAGCGCACACCTCGAAGGTGATCGTGCAGCCATCCGACGGTCGTGGTCGGGTGAAGCCCGGGACGTCGCCGGTGGAGGCGACCGCTGAGCTCGTCACCGGTCCGCAACTCGAGGGGATCCGCACGAAGATCCGAGCGAAGTACGGCTTCATGACCAAGATCACCAAGTTCCTCGCCAAGGTCGGCGGCATCGTCAAGCGCAAGAAGATTCCGTACGGCGATCGCGGCGTTCTCATCACGCTCCCTTGACGTCGCCTGTGCTCCTTCGCGCGTTCTGCTGTGCCGCCGCGTGCGGGACCCTGCTGTTGATGAGCTGTTCCTCTGACTCGACGGCGACGACATCGTC
>DASWRR010000572.1:0-5699 GCA_036403055.1 Ilumatobacteraceae bacterium
TCGAACAGGACACCGACGACGAGGTTCCAACCGACGATGAGTGCGGCGACGACCTCGACGTGGATCCACTGCGATGATGCGCGACGCCTGAGCCGACGTATCGCCGCGCGAGCACCCGCGCCGATCACCAACAGGGTGGCGAGCGCTTGCAACAGGGACAGATGCTCGGGAACGTCGACATCGCCCCAAGGGCGATCACCGATACGGATCGACGGCAAGGTCGCCGGGATGCCGACCTGTGCAACACGGTAGATCGGCCGCAGTGCGTCGTAGAGATGCGAAGTTCGCAGCAGCGGCGCAGGTGCTTCCATGATCCAGGCGCGCATCGCCCACCAACGTCCACGTATGTACAACGACGGATGGTGGACGATGACCCACTTGGCGTCGTCGCCGGCGATGTCGAAGATCGGCAGGTAGCAATCGGCGTTGAAGTTCGGCAGTGCTTCGGGCCCTGTTCGAGTGAGGTTCGCGTTCGCCGCGTTGTGGTGTTCGGGTACGCACCCGCCGACGTATGGCTCGTATGCGCTGTACGACACGAACCCGCTCGGGTACGCAGCAGTGATCTCGGAGATGCCACCGGTGGCAGCCCACGATGCGAGGTCGTCGTCGGTCGCGACTGGTACGACCGCGCGTTGCAAGTTCATGCCCGACCACGTCGAGAGCGTCAGTCGATCGAACATCACGTCGTTCTTCACCATCCAGCCGCCGATCGCGATCAGCGGCACGGATGCAGCACACACGACAACGCGATGTTCGACGGATCGGCGCAGCCACCACCACGCCGTGCCGAGCAGCAGCACGAGCCACACCGGATGGAACACCGTGCGGGTCATTGCGACGGCCGTGCCCACCACGGCAAGGCCGATCAACGTGACGCTCGGCGAGCGCGGCTGCGCGACGACCAGCCACACGATCGCGATCAGGCCGCATGTCGTGGCCAGCTCGTAGGTTGGCGTGAAGGCGCCGGCCAGCACCTGCGGGTCGAGCATTGCGACCGTCGCGACCGCCGCTCCGACCAGTGGTCGCGGGAACAGGCGCCCGAGGAGCGCGCCGAGCAAGCCGACGGCGACAACGCTGAACACGAACTGGACGATCTGCAGGCTGAACGAATCGGGGAGCGGTGACCAGGCGAGAACGCCGCCGACGATCAGGTTCCACAGCGGCGGCTGGATGTGCAGGTGCCACACGCTGCCGAGGGGATCGGCGCGCAGTGTCTCTTTCGGGATCAGCTGCCAGGCGATGTCGAGGTACTGGGTGGAGAACCGTTGGCCGGTTGCGCACAGCACCAGGTACGCCGATGACCACGCCCCGGCCGCGACGACGCCGGGCCGAGCGACGAGTCTCGTCATGAGCCGTGTGCCGACAACTCGCGCCGTGCGATCAGGCGCTTGATGTTCTCGATGTGGCGCACGAGCACCAACAAGCACAGCGCGACGACGGACACGATCTCCCACGCCGGTACTCCGGCGAGCGCGAGGCCGATCGGGAGCCCGACCGTGATGACCAACGATGCCAAGGAGGCCTTGCCGGTCGTCTTGCGGACGATGACCCACACGGCCAACAACACGACCGACACGAGCGGATGCAACACGAGCATCGCGCCGCCCATCGTCGCGACACCCTTGCCGCCTCGGAACTTGCGGGTCGCCGGAAACATGTGCCCGACGACCGCGGCCGCGACCATGGCGTAGGCACCAGGCCGGGTGTCGAGGGCCAGCCCGACGGCCGCGGGAAGTGCGCCCTTGACTGCGTCGAGGACGAAGACCAATGCGCCCCATCGTGTCCCGAGAACCCGCGCGACGTTCGAGGCACCGGGGTTTCCCGAGCCTTGCGTGAGGATGTCGACGCCGCGCGAACGGGCGACGATGACGGCGCTCGGGTACGTGCCGAGCAGGTAGGCGAATGGAACGAGCGCGAGTGCGACGGCGATCCGCCAACCCTACGGCAGCGCGAAGTTCGCGGCCGGCAACGTCGGCCGCAGGTTCAGCGTGCGGAGACGGTGACGGCGCGTCGTCGCGAGTGGTCGAGCGACGGGCGCGGCGTGAACTCGACGCGGACGGAGCGGAGCGCGTCTGCGGCCTCTCCGTTGACGCATTCGGGATCCGGTCCGTCGAGCGGGAGTCCAGTGAAGAACTTGGCGGCCATGCATCCACCCTGGCACGCGTCGTAGCTGCCACAGCTCGCACAAGCGCCGGCCGATTGCGGCTCGCGCAGCGAGAGGAACAGGTCGCTGTTCTTCCACACGTGGGCGAAACCGCCAGTGTCTCTGACGCTGCCCGCCTTGAACTCGTCGTGGATGACGAACGGGCAGGCATACACGTCGCCGACCGGGTCGATGAGACAGACGACGCGACCGGCGCCGCACATGTTGAGCCCGGGCAGCGCCGTGCCGAGTGCGTTCAGGTGGAAGAACGAGTCGCCGGTCAGCACGTCCTCGCCCTTTGCCAACAGCCATTCGTAGATCTGACGCTGCTGACCGCTGGTCGGGTGGAGATCGTGCCACGAGTCCGCGCCGCGGCCACTCGGTCGCAGTCGGGTCACGCGCAACTGAGCTCCGTAGGAATCGGCGAGTGCCTTGAACTCGTCGAGTTGGTCGACGTTGTGCCGGGTGACGACGACGCTGATCTTGAAGGGCCCGAAGTCGGCGGCCGCGAGGTTGTCCATTGCCCTGCGCGCAACCGCAAAAGAGCCGGCACCTCGCAGCGAGTCGTTGGTCGCCGCGTCGATGCCATCGATGCTGATCTGGATGTCGAGGTACTCCATTGCGGCCAACCGACGCGCGTTCTCGGCGTCGATGTACGTGCCGTTCGTCGAGAACTTGACACCGATCCCCGGTCCTCCAGTCGGCGGGTTGATCGCGTGATCGACGAGCTCGAAGAAGTCGCGGCGGATCATCGGTTCGCCGCCTCCGATGTTGATGTAGAAGACCTGCAGCTCGCGCAGCTCGTCGAGCATTCGTTTCGCCTCCAGGGTCGTCAGCTCGCGCGGATCACGCCGGCCACTCGACGAGAGGCAGTGCACGCACTGGAGGTTGCAGGCGTAGGTCAGCTCCCACGTGAGACAGATGGGAGCGTCGAGGCCGCGCTTCAGCTGCTCAACGAGGTGCGGTGCGCTCACGAACGATCTCCGACTCGTTGAGGCTGGCGAACGCGGTCGCGAACGACGGCCATCGGGACTCGGCGATCCCGCAGGCGCGCAGCGTTGCGGACAGCGATGGATGAGCGTCGAGTGCCGTCGCGACGGCGACCACGTCTCGATCCTTCAGGAACACGAGTCGTCGAGTGCGGTAGTGGTAGGCGAGCGCGCCGAATCGCTCCGGCCGCAGTGCGACTTGCGGATCGAGCTGCAACGGCGTGTCGAGCAGCGACAACTCAGTACACGCCACACATGCCGTCGATCGAGATCTCCTCGATCAACAGCTCTTCTTCGATGTCAGCCGGCTCGCTCGCGCTGTCCGCCAGGCGGTCGACGGTGTTCTCGTTCTCCATGGCCGGATCGTAGTTGGTCCGTTCTCGAGCGCCACGACGGGTCGGTGTGACACCGCGGCTAGGGTTGGCGACCCCGTGGACGCCGACCTCTTCCCAGACCTCTTGATCGAACGCGACCAGCTGGCATTTGCGCGCCGGTGCCGCGACTCGATGATCCGGCGATTCCGGGAAGTCGACCCAACTGCGTCGGCCGACAAGATCACTGCCGAGTACGTCGAAGTCACGGTGGCAGAGGCGCTCGAGGATCTGCACAGTCCAGGTGCTGGAGACTTCTTCGGACGGATCACCGATGAGCACACCGACAGGTGGTACATCGGGCGACGGCACATCGAGGACGATCGCCACGACCCCGTCGTCGTGGACTGGCGTGCCCCGATCGCGGCGCCGTTCTACCGCGCCACCGGCGTGGACCCGCTCGGCTTGAGCCACCGCCGCAGGTTCACGATGGTCGAGGGCGACCTGTCCGCGTATCTCGACGAGCAGCTCGACGACCCCGATTCGGTCACTGCGACCGGCGTGCCGGATCCGGTGCTTGCCGAGATCGGCGCGGCCCGAACCGGCGCGATGCGCGAGATCGTCGCGACGATCCAAGCGGAGCAGGACGTCGTCATTCGTGCCCCACTCGATCAGTGCCTCGTGGTGCAGGGCGGACCGGGGACGGGCAAGACTGCGGTCGGCTTGCACCGCGCCGCCTACCTGTTGTTCGAGCATCGGCGGCGGCTGTCCCGCAACGGCGTCCTCGTCGTCGGACCGAACACCGTCTTCCTCGACTACATCGCCAACGTTCTGCCGTCGCTGGGCGAGCGACTGGTCCAGCAGCGAACCGCACTCGACATCTGCATACCCAAGGTCGACATCACGGCGATCGACGACGACGCAACCCGTCGCGACAAGGGCGCGCCGGCGATGCTCGATCGCCTTGCCGAGGCCAGCGTGGCTCATGTGGTCCGCCCGACCGAGGATCTCCATCTCCCGATCGGAGCCCGGACGGTCTCGATCACCGCGGCAGATTTCGCGCAATGGGTCGACGAGGCGCTCGACGGAGTCACACCGGTCAACAAGCGACGTGAAGGTCTGAAGGGGTTGGTCGAACGCGAGTTGATGCGACGGACGGATCGCGATGATCTGTGGGCACGGTCACCCGACCTCCGCGCTGCCGTCACGCGCGCGTGGCCGACACAGCAGCCGATCCGGATGGTCGACAGGATGCTTCCCGGACCGTCGGGCAAGCGGCGTCGGTGGACCGTCGCTGACCAGTTCCTCGTCGACGAAGCCAACTCGATGCTCAACGGCACGCCGTTCACGTTCGGGCACGTCGTCATCGACGAAGCGCAGGACCATTCGGCTGTCTCGCTGCGCGTCATCGGCCGGCGCAGTCCGCAGGGCTCGATGACGATTCTCGGTGACCTTGCCCAATCCACGACGCCGGCCGGCCAGCAGGATTGGGCGGAGGCGCTCGGGCACATTCGCGCCGGTGCCGCCGAGGTCGCCGTGCTGACGATCGGTTACCGCGTGCCAGGGCCGATCCTCGATGCCGCGAACCGGCTGCTCCCGTTCACCAAGGTCTCGAGCGCGCCGAGCCGCAGCGTTCGACTCGAGGGAGATCCGCCTGTCGTGCGAATCGTCGACCCGACCGACCTTTTCCACGCGGTTGCACGCGAGGTTGCTGCGGTACGCCATCGACACCACAACACCGGGTTGATCGCGCCGCTCGCGATGCACGACGACATCGGCGAGGCCCTGGAAGCAGTGGGCCTTCGGCGGGTCGACCACGTGCATGAACTTGCGTACACGGACGTGCCGGTGTTCACCGCTGAAGCGGTCAAGGGTCTCGAGTTCGATGGCGTCGTCGTCGTCAACTCGCATCAGATCTTCGACGGGTCGGCGCTCGGGGCCCGCCTGTTGTACGTCGCGATGACCCGCGCCGTGCAAGTCCTGCACATGATCAGCGACGCGCCGCCTCCGCCCGAGCTCGGGCTCGAGGTTTCACGCGGCGAAGACTGACGCGCCGCGAAGTACGTCGAGCGCGAGCGCCGTCGGTCCTTCGACGTCGGCATCGAGGTCTTCCGGAGCGATGCGCTGTGCGGCGAGACGACAGAACGCGAGCGCGTCGGCAACGATCGTCACCGACGGCTCGCCGGCTTCGACGCCGAGTGTCAAGGGCTGGTTCCACACGCCACCCCCGGCTCCCGTCAACACGATCCGCACTGT
>DASWRR010000573.1:0-5005 GCA_036403055.1 Ilumatobacteraceae bacterium
TAGCCGAAGTTGGCCGGATCCTCGATCACCGGCCACGTGTTGGACAGGCCCTCGATCTGCTCGGTGATGAGGTAGTAGTGCTCAGCCGCTTGCAACGGGATGTTGACGCCGGCGATGTCGCCGAGTTGGCGGGCCCACATTCCGGCGCAGTTGACGACGACCTCGGCTTCGATGTCGCCGTGGTCCGTGCGCACCCCAGCGACCGCGCCGTCGCGACGGATGACGTCGATGACGGAAACACCCTCGACGATCGTCGCGCCCTTCTGCCGCGCACCCTTTGCAAGCGCCATCGTCACGTCGACGGGATTCGCGCGGCCGTCCTCCTTCACGTAGAACCCAGCGAGCACATCGTCCGTCCGCGCCAATGGGAACAGCTCCGCGACCTCGTTGGGCGAGATCTCGTGAACGTCGACGCCGCAGTAACGGTTGAACGCGGCGACACGCCGGTACTCCTCGAGGCGATCCGGCTCGGTCGCCAACTCGATGAAGCCGACGGGATTGAAGCCGGTCGACTGCCCCGTCTCGGCTTCCAGACGCGAGTACAAGTCGCACGTGTACTTGCGCATCTCCGTCGACGTCTCGGACAGTGAACCGAACGTCACCATGAGACCGGCGGCATGCCATGTGGTGCCGGATGTCAGCTTGTCGCGTTCGACGACGACGACGTCGGCACAGCCCATGTGCGCGAGGTGGTACGCCACCGAGCAGCCGATCACTCCGCCGCCGATCACGACGACTCGAGCACGTTGCGGCAAGGACGGTGGCATGGGTGCCGAGTGTATGCACCGTCGCTAACCTCGGTCGTCAGTGCCTGCGAATCCAAATCCCTTCCAGCGACGAAGGACTTCCATGACCGAGTGGGCGCTGCCGACGGCGATGGAACCGGCGCGTGTTGCGTAACGCGCTGCGTCGCCGCGGTCTCGACGATCCGGTCGTCGACGACGTCAGGGATCCGCTCGGCGTGCTGTTGCGACGGGCAGGACGCGGCGACCAGTCGGCGTTCGCCGAGTTGTACGACTCACTCGCCCCGCTGCTGTACGGCATCGTCCTGAAGGTCGTCCGCGATCCGTCACAGACCGAGGAGGTCACGCAGGAGGCATTCGTCGAGCTGTGGCGGCTTGCCCCGCGTTACGACGACTCGCGTGGTTCGGTGCGGTCGTGGGCCGCAACGCTGGCTCACCGGCGGGCCATCGATCGGGTGCGGTCGGAGCAGGCGAGCCGAGACCGAATCGAGCGTGAGGGCCAAAAACGACCCATCCAAACTGACGACGTCGACGAACAAGTGGTGTTGAACATCGAGGGAACACGGGTGCGAAAGGCACTCGAGCGATTGACCGAGATACAACGACAGGCGGTGGAACTGGCGTACTTCGGCGGGCACAGCTATCGGGAGGTAGCACTGATCCTCGATGTTGCCGAAGGAACGATCAAGACGAGAATTCGCGATGGAATGATTCGATTGCGCGACGAACTAGGAGTTGCCACGTGAGCGGCACGGATGTTCATCAACTTGCGGCGGCCTACGCACTGGACGCAGTTGACGAACGCGAGCGCGCCGAGTTCGAATCGCACTACCCGACCTGCGCCGTGTGCCGCCCGGAGGTCGCCGGATTCCGTGAGACGTTGTCACAAGTTGCGGCCGCCGTCGCGGTGTCGCCGCCGCCGTCGCTGAAGGCGAACGTGATGGCGGAGATCGGCAACACGCGCCAGCTGTCGCCGCTGCTCCCGGAGTCGGTTGTCGACCTCGCGACGCATCGCAACGCGAAGCAGCGGATGGTCCGCTCGCTGTCGATTGCCGCAGCCCTGATCGTGATTGCCGTCGGCGCGTTCGCCGTCGGCCGGCACTCGGGTGCCGGAAGCGGTTACGCGACGGCTGCGGCCGCTGTCTTCGAACAACCGGACGCGCGCACGACGCCGCTCGACAAGACCGACGCGGCAACGGGAGCCGGAGCAGCGAGCGCGTCGATCAAAGTCGTGTGGTCGCCGAGCGACAAGAAGGCGGTCGTCGTCGGCGACGGTCTCCCCGACCCCGGCCCCGGCAAAGCGTACGAACTGTGGCTCGTCGACGGGACCGGCGCGCATGCCGTCCGTCTGCTCGACAAGGCCGAAGGTCGTCAGGTTCGGCGGGTGGTGGACGTGAACGGCGAACCGACCCAGTGGGCCGTCACCGTCGAGCCGGCGGGCGGCGTCGACAAGGCGACCGGGCCGATCATCTTCGCCGGCGCTGTCTAGAAGGCGGCGCGAAGCGCGGCGATGTGCGACGGTCCGATTCCGCAGCACCCGCCGATCATGGATATGTCGAACGCGTCGGCCCACTCCTTCGCGAGCGCGACGTATTCGGCCTCCGGAATGATGTCGACGAACTGCCACTCCGGCATCGCGAAGTAACCGGACTCGGCATATGCACCGAGTGACCCGCGCCAATGCCGTCGAACCGTCTCGAGCGCGGGCGTGGTCAAGTGCGGCGCGGTGTGCATCACCGACACCATGACAGGAGCGGTCCGCAGCAAGGACTCGACGAAGTCCTCGAGCAACCAGTTGGGGCGTCCGAAACCGATGAGCCGTTCGTTCTCGTCCTGTTCGACGGCGATGCCGACCCAGATCGGAATGCCGGTTGCCGCCGCCGCCTCCGTCGCCCACACCGAATAGTCACCGTCGCGCATCATCTCCATCGCGATCACGTCAACACCGGCTTCTGCCAAGCCCATCGCTTTCGCCTCGAACAACCGTCGCGCATCAGCCTCCGACCATTGATGGAGCATCTCGCTGCGATCACTGCCGCGGATGCCCGGTCGCATGACGGAGAACGACCCCGCGACGGGAACGGAGCCGTCGCTGGCCTCGCGCGCCAGACGCACGGCGGCCGCATCGATCAGCGAGACGTCGTCGTCTCGCCCGATGTGGTTGAACAGCAGCGGGCTCGTCGCGTACGTGTTCGCGATCATCACTTGGGCGCCCGCGGCGAGGTACTGGCGATGCGCTTCGCGAACGATTTCAGGATGCGTCAGGTTGGCGTCAGCACCCCACGTGTCGCCGTTCATCGGCGCTCCGAGCGCCTGGATCAAGGTGCCGGTTCCACCGTCGAGAATGATCATCGGCGGCAACCTACTGGCTCGGCGCGCCGCCGTTCACCCGGCCTACAGTGGCGCGATGCGCGCAGCACGACTTCACTCGATCGGTGGCACCCTTCAACTCGACGAGCTCGACGATCCGCAGCCAGCGGCCGGCGAGAAGCTGGTCGACATCGCGTACGCCTCCGTGAATCCACTCGACGTGTGGGTGACGCAGGGGTCCGTAGGCGCTGCTGCCGCCAACCTTCCGTGGATCCCGGGGACCGAGGCGAGCGGCCATGTCGACGGCCATCCGGTTCTGGTGCGCGGCGGGGGTCTTGGCGTCGTGCGCCCCGGTCTCTATCGAGACAAGATCGCAGTCCCGGAGGAGTGGCTGATGCCGCTGTCCGGCGACCTCGATCTCGCCCAGGTCGCGGCGATGCCGGTTGCGGGCATCACCGCCTGGATGTCGCTCCACGGCCGGGCGCAGATCGGCGCGCTCGACCGCATCTTGATCCTCGGTGCGAGCGGCGGCGTGGGAGCTGTCGCAATCCAACTCGCGAAAGCGGTCGGTGCGTCGGTGTGGGGCCAGACGGGATCGCCGGGCAAGGTCGAGGGCATCAAGCAGAACGGCGCCGACAACGTCATCGTCACGGACGCCGATGGGCTCGTCGCGGCGGTCGAATCGTTCGAGCCGACCGTCGTGCTCGACAGTCTCGGCGGCCCGTTCACCGACGCCGCGATCGCGGCGATCGCGAACCAAGGCCGGCTCGTCGTGTTCGGCACCTCCAACGCGGAGCAGGTGTCGATCAATCTCAGACGTCTGTACCGAAAAGGTGTCAGCCTCCTCGGCTACGCCGGCCTCGTCGACACGCCGGAGGAGCAGAAGCACGCGATGGACAGGTTGCTCGCGATGATGGCCGCTGGATCACTGCACATCCCCGTCGGCGATGTGCTGCCGTTGGCCGACGCGGCCGAGGCGCATGCGCGCATCCTCGAGCGACGTGTCCAGGGCAAGATCGTGCTCGGCTGTCAGTGACGAGAGCGTGAAGCTGGTCGCCGAGATCCTCTAGAGGTTCGGCGGCGGCAGCTGATTCGACGAGGCGACCAACTGCGGGTTGCCCCGGGCCAGAACCGGCAATGGGATCTCGACGCGGCCGGTCATGCGGTGGGCGACGAGCGCCTCGTTGTGATATCGGTCGGCAACCTCGAGGAACGACGGATGGTGATAGTCGTGGCCGTTCACCTTCGGGCCTTGACGACCTTCGAATATGGCGGCGACGTCCTCGCCGGAGATCGTCTTGTGGGTCTCGAGCGCGTGAGCGATCGCGAGCACCATCAGCCGGTTCTCGTTGAGCACTCGCGTCGCCTCCGCGAGGATGTTCGACAGCCGCACCTCGATGCGGTTGCCGATGTTGGCGCGGTGTCGCGCTTCGGCGTCGTCCTTGTCGGCCGGCACCGGGTAACCGCCGCCGCCACCGATGAGCTCCTGGATCACCGATTGGGCCGCGATCGTGTCGCCCATGCCGAGCGCGCTCTCCATGATCGTCGCGAAGTAGGTGGCCGTGCGGAGGTCGCCGCTGACGCCGTTGGTGCTGTCACCTTCGAAGAACATTCGCTCGCCGGCCAACGACGCCAACGACACCAGGATGTCGATCTCGTACATCGAGCGCCAGTTGACGAACGTGTCGTCGCTCTTGTTGCTCATCACGACGCCGTAGTAACCAGCGCCCGGCTCGATGCTGACGAAGTCGATGTCCATCGATCGCCGCTTGAGGTGCGCCGTGACTGCATGGCAGGCCTCGTGGATCGCGAACGCGTGACGCTCGCGATCGACGTACTCGACCAACTCGTGCTCGCCGACGCGGCGCAAGTACCGGGCCTGCAGCACGTCGGCCCATGTGACGACGTCGCGGCCTTCACGCAGTGCAACGAGCACGGCCTCGTTCACGAGG
>DASWRR010000574.1:0-3605 GCA_036403055.1 Ilumatobacteraceae bacterium
GCTGCGGACCGCCGGCGTGGGACCACGCCCCGTTGATGACGTGGACCGAACGATGGGGTGGCGAACCGGGGATCTACGAAGCGTTCGCCGCCGGAATCGGCCGATCGCTCCGCGACGATCCGCTCGCCGAGGCCATCGCCGAACTGCGGCTGGTCGCCGCGACGTTGATGCGGCTGCGCGCCGCTCGGACGAACGCATCCGCCGCCGCGGAAGCAGCGTCGCGGTTGCAGTACTGGCGAGGCGACGGCTCAGCAGCGCAGTGGCACGCGCAGTAGTCGACACGGGTTGATCAGCGCGGTTGATCGACGGGGCAGTAGTAGCACGGGCGCCCTCCGAGCTTCACCGTCAAGATCGCCGAACCGCATCGCACGCAGCGATCGCGGTGGTACACGTACGTCGTGTCGCCGCGTCGCGTGACGCCCGTTGGGATGTCGAACAGCTCCCGGTCGAGCGTGACGATGCGATCGTCAGCGACGCCGCGCTCCAACATCTCGACGATCGTGGCCCACAGACCGTCGAACTCGGCTCGCGTCAGTAGCGTGCCGGGGCGATTGGGGTTGATGCCGTTGAGAAACAGCGCCTCCGCTCGGTACACGTTGCCGAGACCGCTGATCACCTTCTGGTCAAGGATGAGTTGACCGATCGGCGCGACTCGTCGAGAGATCGCGGCGAAGGCCTTGGCAGGGTCGGCGTCGGGTCGCAACGGATCGGGGCCGAGCCGTCGGACGATCCGATCGCGGTCGTCGCCCGTCCCGATGGCGCAATCGGTCGGCCCGATCAGATCGATGGTCGCCTTCGGCACCGCCAGCCGCATCCGCACCGTCGGCGCCTCCGCCGGTCCGTCGCCGCGATACACACGAAAGCGACCGAACAGCCCGAGGTGCACATGGCCGACGAGCCCGTTGGACCAGTAGTAGAAGAGGTGCTTTCCGTACGCTTCGAGGTCTTTGAGGCGGGCCCCGTTCACCAGCTCCGCGCTGGCCGCGAAGCGGCCCTGCGGTGAGGAGACCGTGACCCGCTTGCCGCGCAACACCTTCGCGTGGTCAATCGCAATTCGGTGAATCGTGTGACCCTCGGGCATGCTGGCAGAGACGTTACGGGTACCGTTGGAGCACGTGAAACTTCATCTCGACGACAACGACCTGAGCACGTGCGTCAGCTGTGGCCTGTGCCTCCCGCACTGTCCCACGTTCCGCGTGACCGGTGAGGAGGGGTTGTCGCCACGTGGCCGCATCTCCGCGATGCGGTCGGTCCACTTCGACGACGCGCCGATCACCGAGGATTTCGTGCACTTCATGGAGACGTGCGTGCAGTGCCGAGGATGCGAGCCGGCCTGCCCCAGCGGTGTCCCGTTCGGGCTTCTGATGGAGGGAACCCGCGACACGTTGACGGCGCAAAAGCGGATGACGCCGTGGTGGCAGAAGCTCGGTTACCGCGTGCTCGGTCACCATCGGTTGCTGCTGATCGGATCGACGCTGCTGGCCGCCGGTCAGCGCCTGCACGTTGTGCCGAAAGGGTTCGGTTTGCCGAAGCTCGACCTGCAACGCGGTCCGACACCTGTCGCGACAGGAGACGACACATGGCTGTTCACCGGTTGCGTGATGGATGCCTGGCAGCGCGAGACGCATCGCAACACTGCCAAAGTCCTGACAGCGGTCGGCGTCACGTACCGCACACCAGGAGCCGGCGGCGCGTGCTGTGGCGCGTTGCACATCCACGCGGGGCTGACGGATGAGGCCAAGGCGCTCGCGGAGGATGTCATCCGGTCGATGCCGGGCGATGCGCCGATCGTCGTCAACTCCGCCGGTTGCGGAGCGGCACTGAAGGACTACGGACACCTGCTCGAAACGGACGAGGCGCGGACGTTCAGCGCCCGAGTTCGCGATGCCAGCGAGTTCGTCGCACCGCTCGTCGACCGGCTGCCGGTCCGGCGGCGACTCGGTCCTGTCACCGTGCAGGATCCATGCCATCTGCGCCACGTGCAGCGCGCCCACCTACCGGTGCGAACGGTGCTCTCCGCTGTCGCCGATGTCGTCGAGCTCGATGACGAGGGGCTGTGTTGCGGTGCCGGTGGCGCCTACGCCACGCTGCAGCCCGAGCTCGCTGCCGAGATCAGGGACCGCAAGCTCGCGGCGATCGGGCGAGCAGGCCCGCAGGTCGTCGCGAGCGCCAACCCGGGATGTGCGTTCCACCTCGGCGCGGCCGGCGTGAACGTGAAGCACCCGATGGATCTCGTTGCCGAGGCGCTGTGATGGATGGCCGGTACGACGAGCTGGTCGATCGGCTGCAAGTACTCGTCGACGACCTGGATCAGATCACGTTCGATCAGCTGCGCGAGGCCGCAGCCGAGCGCAAGGGTCGACCGATCGACGACAAGCGGCTGACACAGGCGCGGCGCTCGCTCGAGAAGGCGATCCATTTGCTGCAGGAGTCAAGCGGCGACGAATGAGTTGACCGTGTCGATGATCTCGCGGAGCACGCCGGACGAGTGGTGCGTCAGGGTGAACGAGATCCGGGCGAGCTGGAGCTTGTCGTTTTCCTTCTTCTCCGGCTCGAACGGGTTCGCCCGCACGACGCCGGGTGGCGAGCACAGCGCTCCGAATCGCTCGTTGAGCGCCGCGAGCTGAGCGTCCGTCGGCGCTTGTTGCATGCGCATCACCGCGATCCTGCCGACGTATCGAATCGAGTCGTAGTTGCGGTAGAACCCGATCACCTCGTCGACCGCCGTCTGCCAATCGTCGGTCACGAGATACAGCTCGGTATCGGCCGCAGCGACGAGCCCTCGCTCGACGAGCTGCCGGCCGACGAAGTCGTGCACGGTCTCCCAATAGGGGTCGCCGTGGGTGTCGAGGAACACGATCGGCACCGGAAGCCCCTTGCCCGTCTGCGTCAGCGTGAGCAGCTCGAACGTCTCGTCGAGCGTCCCGAACCCGCCCGGCAGGCACACGAAGCCCTTGCTCTCCTTGATGAGCATCAGCTTCCGGGTGAAGAAGTACTTCATGCTGACGTACTTGAGGTCGCCGGCGATCACCGGATTCGCGCCCTGCTCGAACGGCAGCCGAATCGACACCCCGATCGACATGTCGCGCCCAGCGCCTTCCATCCCCGCTTGCATGATCCCGGGGCCTGCGCCCGTGACGACCATCCAACCTTTTGCGGCCAGGCCCGCAGCAACGTCGCGCGCCTGCATGTACAAGGGGTCGGCCATCTGCGTCCGTGCCGAACCGAAGATCGTCACCTTCGGGATGTCGCGAAACGGGGCGAACATCTTGAACGCTTCGCGCATCTCCTCCAACGCCGCACCGGCGATCTTGAGATCGAGCACGTTCGGTTGATCGTTCAACAACGCGAACGCGGACTCCAGCAGGTGCTCGGCAAGCCGGCGATTGCGTCCGACGTCGATCGAATCGAGGAGATCGTCGATAGGCGGGATCGTCACGAGCGGAGTTCGACGGCCTTCGCCTCGAGTGCGGCAAGCAGTTCGTCAAAGCTCTTCTGGAAGCTCGAGACGCCTTCGCGCTCGAGCGTGTCGGCGACATCGTCGAGGTCGATGCCGACGTCGGCCAACGCCTTCCACGTCGCTTCGGCCTGATCCACGTCCGCGT
>DASWRR010000575.1:0-1645 GCA_036403055.1 Ilumatobacteraceae bacterium
AGGGCTTCCTCAGCGAATTGAACGGTTTGCTGTTCGGCACGATCGTCGGCATCAACGACACACAGGTGATCGTGCTCCTGGTCGCCGGTTGCACATGCGTCGGCGTTCTCAGTGTGATCGCGCGGCCGCTGCTGTTCGCGACGGTCGACCCCGACGTCGCACGCGCTCGCGGCGTGCCCGTCCGGATCCTTGCGGTCACGTACCTCGCGCTGCTCGGCGTCGCGGCAGCCGGGACGTCACAGGTGACGGGCAGCCTCCTCGTGTTCGCGTTGCTCGTTGCGCCCGCGGCGACTGCAACTCGCGTGACAGCGCGTCCCGCGCTGGGGTTGACCCTCTCCATCGTCTTCGCGATCGCTGTCACCTGGATCGGCGAGTTCATCGCGTTCTTCTCCCCGTATCCGATCGGGTTCTGGGTCACGACCCTCGCCTTCGCCGGCTTCGTGGTGGCGACCGGTGTTCGAGCAGCGGTCGACCGACGATGAGCGCGGTCGGCCACATGCTGTCGCACGAGTTCATCCGGCACGCCCTGATCGCCGGGACGTCGGTTGCAATCCTCAGCGGGCTCGTCGGCTACTTCGTCGTGCTCCGCGGGCAGGTGTTCGCTGGTGATGCTCTGTCGCACGTGGCGTACACCGGCGCACTCGCCGCGCTTGCCGCCGGCATCGATCTGCGCGTCGGGCTGTTCGTCGCGACGATCGGGGTCAGCGTCGCACTCGGCGTTCTCGCAACGACGAACGACGGCGCCGACGATGTCGTGATCGGCACGACGTTTGCTTGGATCCTCGGTCTCGGCGTGCTGTTCCTCGCGATCTACACGAACCATGGGAGCGGGACCGACAGCACCGCGAACATCCACGTCCTCTTCGGCTCGATCTTCGGCATCGACGGACACACTGCGACCACGGTGGCGATCGTCGCGGCCGGCCTCGTTGCCGTGCTCGCGCTCATCGCGAGACCGCTGTTGTTCGCGTCGATCGATCCAGCCGTCGCGGCGGCACGCGGTCTCCCCGTTCGCCTGATCGGGATCACGTTTCTCGCACTCGTCGGCGCGACAGCGGCTGAGGTGACGCAGATCATCGGGGCGCTGCTCCTCGTCGGACTCCTCGCGGTGCCGGCGGCCGCTGCGCAACTGCTGACGAACCGGCCTTGGCGTGGACTGTGCCTGTCGGCGGTGCTCGCCATCGTCGCGGTCTGGGGCGGCATCGTTCTCGCCTACGCCGCGCCGAGGCTTCCTCCGAGCTTCACGATCATGGCGGTCGCGATCGCTCAGTACGCGCTCGCCGGAGCATGGGCCGCACTCTCACTACGTCACGACGTCAACGAAGAAGCCCGGGTCCGGCGGAGTGCCGAACCCGGGCTTCGTTGCTGATGGATGCGAGGACGGCACCCAACAAGTTGGATCACGCCGCGGCCGGCTCCCGCTCGGTCTGGATCTCGATGACTTCCGCGTCGTGCGGAGCGGACTCGAAGTCGATGTGCGGAAGGATGCGCTGCATCCATGACGGCAACCACCAGTTGGCCCGACCGAGGAGGCTCATCGTCGCCGGCACGAGCACCATGCGGACGAGCGTGGCGTCGACGAAGATGGCCGTGGCTAGGCCGAGGCCGAACATCTTGATGCCCGGGTCCGCGCCGAGGACGAAGG